>NZ_CAUVXO010000376.1:0-5176 GCF_963555865.1 Protofrankia sp. Cr1 | reverse complement strand
GAAGCGGGCATGGTAATCCAACCAGGCTGCGGAGCCGAACGGCCTCGTGGTCAGGCGCAGGAGGACGTCGGCCGCAGCTGCGGCCTCGTCCAGCACCTGGCGAGGAATGCCGATGCGCCCGTCAAGCCGCACGTCCACGGCCAGCGGATAGCCCGAGATCGAAGTCAGAGACCTCATCCGCCCGGCCACTTCGGCTCGGAGCGCGGCGCTCTTCGCCGTGTCGGCGCACGCGTTGTGCGCCCGGATCTGAGTGTTGATTCGCTCAAGCTCGTGTAGAACTGGCGCGACGCTGGGTAGTTGCTCGGCTCCAGCGGACACCAGAGCCTCGGTCAGATGCGCCACCGGGTCAACCGCGGTTGTCGCCGGGCGCAGGCTGGTGATCAGGAAGCCCCCATCGAGCAGCCCGTTCACCATCGAGCGAATGGTGTCCGGCGCGACGGCGGGGAACTGAGCAGCCAGCCTGGAGGCGAGCTCCGCGTATCCGACGGGTGAGGCGGCCATCTCCAGCGTCGCCCACACAGGCCGGGTCCAGCGCACAGACAGCTCCCGTGCCTGACCCGGCCGCTGGACACCGGGATCAGCCCGGCTGCTCACGATGAGCCGGCCGTCCCGGATGACCGCGGTGCTATCCGCCGTCACCGTCAGACGCTCCCGCACGAGCGGATCGAGCCGATGGGCCAGTGCCGCGACCCAGCCGGCATCCGCGCGTGCCACCGCGCGGTGCCCGCGGCCGAGGTGTCCGGCGGCCGGGCCGATGATGGCGGGGACGACTCCGGCGAAAAGGCCGAACGGCGTGACACGCCGCTGCCACCTCAGCAGATACGAGGCAGCGGACATCGCCACGCGGCGCCGTTTCCGTGCCTGGCCCGGTCGCGGGTTCGCCATAAGCTCGCCGATCCGCACGGCGAGATCCGGGCTGGCGATGGTCAGGGCCTCACGCGTGTCCTCGCGAGCCCACACCTTCGCCAACCAGGCCCAGCCCTCGTCCTCGACTGCCAGATCGGATACGTCCGCGACCGGCGGAGTCGGCAGGTCGCCTGGGTCCGTGGTCGAGCGAACCAGGACAAAACCGCGATGCTGGTATCTCCTGGTCATGGCGGCTCCTCGGACGCGGTTGCAACGGCCGCGCGGGGATCTGGCCAGGAGTACACCCGCGCGGCCCAGAGGCCATCTCAGGATGGGTCGTTGGAACTGGTGTTGCAGGCGCTGCCCTCGCAGGTGGACCCGCAGTTGTCGCTCGTGTCGCACATCATGACCACGAGCGGCGTTGTTGATTCGATCACACGCATGTCCAGCACAAAGTCGTCGTCGGAGAAGGCGTCCTCGGTGGTGAGTTGCGTGGCCGTGAGGGATGTCGGCGGTGCCATGACCTGCTCCTCTTACTCGCGAGTCATCCGGTGATGTCGGGTTATAGAAATGCCATGTTTGGCCGGTTTGGGTGTCGCTGGGAATTTCACCGACCAGCGGCAGGAAACGGGTATCCTGGCCCGTCTACGGCCAGGAGATGGTAACGATCCCGTGGTTCTTTCTGAAGACGCCGGTGGGTTCCCGCCGGGTCGGCGGAGTGGTTGGGGTTGGCCAGAACGTGAACGCCGACTCGGGCAGGTCCCGGCCGCGCTGGTCCCACTCCCGGATCTGGGTGACCAACGCCTCCGCCGCACCCTCGGCGTGCTGCCCGTAGGCCCGCGCGCCGAACTCGAACTCCACGTCACCCGACCGGCGCAGTGCCAGGCAGGCGAACGAGTCGCCCTGCACGCCGCCGTAGGGAAACCATGCCTTGCAAACGCCGTCGGCTGCCAGCTCGGTGCCGTCGCTGGCCGCGACTCGGCAGAAGCCGGGCAGGAACCCGGCAAGCCACAGGTGCAGGTCAGCGAACGACACGCCGTCCCCAATCCCGACGCCCGACCAGGCCATCACCGGCCCGGTGGCCAACGCACCGTCCAGCAGGCCCGGCTCGTCGGGTATCTGCTCGTCGAAGCGGAGCGCCACATGCCCGCCACGCGGATCAGGAAGGCTGAAGATCCGTTCCGCGCGGGCTCCTTCGCCCTGCATCTCGACGAACCCGCACACCTCGGCCGACGTGCTGACCAGGTGGTCGCCCTCTCGTCGGAGCGCGAGCGAGCGAGCGATCGTGTTCATCCGCAGCGGCAGCACCAACGTTCCACCGTCCGCGAGCTGGGCGAGCCAGGCAGGCGGGATGTCCCACGCCCCAGCGGTAACCACGATGGCGTCATAGCAGGCGTTGCTCGGCTCACCGCGCTCACCGTCCGCGGTTACGACCATGACACGGTCCTCGTATCCGGCCGCCTTCAGCGCGGCGCTGGCCCAGGCTGTCACCTCCGGGTCGATGTCCACGCTCACGACCAGGCCGTTTTCGCCGGTGACCTCCGCCAGCAGCGAGGCGTTATAGCCGCCGCCGCCGATCTCCAGCACGCGCATCCCCGGCGCGATCCCAGCCTGTGCGATCATGCGGGCCTGGAGCCACGGCGCACTGACCGACGACAGGTGCACCCCATTCTCGTCCCGCTTGGTAATCGGCGCCTTATCCACGCCGTAGGCGTCCTCCAATGACGTACCCGGTGGCACGAACACATGCCTCGGCACCGCGCGGAAGGCACGCTCAACCGCTGTGGACATGATCCGACCATCCGCGGCAAGCCCGTCCACCATCGCGGCGCGCAGTTCCGCCGCCAAGCCCGCGTCAGCCTCGCTGGCTGTATGAATCACGCACTCCTCCTGGGTATTGCGGGACACCGCGCCACGCGGTCACATAAAATTCCACCACCGTAGGCCGGCGTACAAAGGCGCGGGCTCTCGATAGACAACCGCGCAACACGTTCAGCGCCGTTGAACGCCTCCTTCCCAACGCATGTGGAGACCGAGCCGTGACAGTCGCCCGCCGGCTTGGACGGGCGTTCCGACGTGGTTGTGGCCGCAACCCGCGTCTCGGAGAGGAAGGGCCACCTGCTCTTCCAGCCGACCCGCCCGCCGCGCTCGGTTGCCAAGGATCACTTTAGTCTCAATCTCCATCTGAGGACAAGACTAGACATCAGTGGCTGCCGAGTCGGGTGATCTGCTCCTGGAGGAGCGCGGCGAGCTGGTCGCCCTCGACGGCCCCCCGACGCAGCCCCTCGAAGTGGGCGACGTACTCGGCCACTTCCTCAGCCGACCGTACGGTCACACCTCGCGTGACGGTCTCGGCGAGTACCAGGGCCTCATCGTCCACACCTGGCTCGCCCAGCACCGCGAAACCGTGGTACTGGTGCACCCGCTCCGGCCCGACGAACGGGATGACCCCCATCACGACGTTTGCTTGGACGGCCAGCTGCGCCAGGTGCTTGAGCTGTAGTCGCAGCACCCGCGGCGGGACGAGCTGGCGGTGCAGGGCGGTCTCGCCCATCAACAGCTGGAACTGTTTGCGATGGTCCGCAAGCACCGACTGCCGAGCTAGCCGCGCCTCGACCACTCCTTCACCCGGCTCGGCTACGGGGCCGACCCGTCGGCCCAGGCGGAACACCGCCTCGGCGTATGCGCGGATCTGTGCCAAGCCGACAACCACGTCCGGCGAGAAGACGCGTACGACAGATGCCGCGGCCTCAAGGCGCTGGATGTCCTCCTGCTTGCGACGCCGGCCTGGCGCGAGTTCACGTCGCCACTCAACGGCCTGGTGCGCAGCCTGCTCGGCGAGACGGACCAAATCGCCGCGGATGTCGGCGGTCGCCCTGGTGGCGACGCACCATGCCTCGACGTCGGCCGACGTTGGCATGGTGCGTCCGAGCTCAGTCTTGGACACCTTCGACTGCGACCAGCCCAAGATGCCCGCCAGCGCCGTGGTGGACATGCCGGCGTCGAAACGCAACGTTTGCAATCCGTCGGCGAGCCGCCGCCGGTCGGCGGGCGGGTGAGTCATGCAGGAGGCCGGAGCCCAGCGCGCTCTAGGTAGTCAGCGAGGGGCACGGCATGGCGGAGCGCGGTGTCACGCATCCGCCGGTAGGGCGCCGCGTCGGCGGCGCGCTCCGGCCGCAGGAAGAGGCCATCGCCGTCGTAATGCATCACGACGGCGATCTCGTCGTCGATCAGCCAGAAGTCCTGCCTCAGACCGTCAAGGTCGCGATGCGCGTGCCGGTCGGCAATGTAGATGTCCTCTCCCGCCCGCGCGTTGGCCTGATACCCATACAGTTCAAACTCGGAATAGTCCGACAACGGGTGATCCATGATATGTACGCGGTACCAGCGGTAGCCGTCTGCGACCGTCCTCTGTAGCCGGGCCAGCCAGGAGCTGGTCTCCGGGGTCGGCAACGGCAACGGCCGGCCGGCCTGCCACTCTCTGTACTCAGCAGCCTCCTGCTCGGTCAAGGTCAGGTACTGCGGGAGGGTCTCCAGCCGAAATGCGGACACCAGCGACCGCCGCACGATCTGGTCCAGCTCTTGCAGGTCCACGATCCCACCCGCCTCACAACCTCGCGTCACGAACAGTCTGCCGCCGCAGGCGGACAGCCACCTCACCAGGGCCGACCGGCACCGGCGACGGACTGTCCCGCACCACTCCTACGACGATGACGTGATCGGGATCGTCGTCGTCCACCCAGACGCCGGGACAGGTGAAGCCGTCCTTGCATTCCTCGGTAGCCAACTGTCGCAGCACCATGAGGCCATCCTCCGCTAGGCTAGTCGTGGCCTTATTCTCTCTGCTCGACTAGCCGGCTACAATACCCACCATCAGATGCGCTGGCGCCCACAGCGCTCGATCCGACGACCTGGGCCGCACCGCCACTCGTAACGATCTCGGCTAACTATTCAGCCGTGCAGCGGGCACTGGCGCTCGCTGACCACGCCTACCCACAGTTGGAAACCGCTATCTCCGTCAGGTCCGACGCCGATCAGCGGGACGGGTTCCGATCTCGCCGGGAAGGGACGGCCGCAGGACCGCCTCGCCACCTACCACTGGACTTCGCTGCGGGGCGCGCCACGTAGGATTTCCGGCCCTCACCGCCTACCGGACACCGCCGACGGGGGCCATACACTCCTCCCCTGCCAGCAGCGGAGGAGAGGGAGGTGAACAGTGTGAGTGATTAGGCAACCTTCGCGGCACATGGTTCAGGCAGGCTCGCTGCACGACTCCTGGCCAGCGAGCCTCGGAATGGTCCGTCCCGCATGACGTTCTGTTGGACCTACC
>NZ_CAUVXO010000375.1:0-5188 GCF_963555865.1 Protofrankia sp. Cr1 | reverse complement strand
GCCGCGGATCGGCGTGCCGTCGGCTCGGTGGGTTCAGGGTCCGTCGAGGCCGACGATCGTTCCGAACGGGTCGGTGACCTGGCAGATGCGACGGCCCGGGGACACCCGGAGGGGGCCTCGGTGGTGGGTGCAGCCGGCGGCGAGTAGCCGGTCGCGGGCCACGTCCAGATCATCGACGGCCCAGTAGGCGACGGGTGAGCCGCCGCGTGGGTTGCGTTCGTCGTCGGCCTGGTGAAACCCGAACTCGATGCCGGCGACGGTCAGCCAGGCGTAGACCGAGTCCCCGTCGATGTCGAGGTGGATTTCCCGGCCGAGGACCCGCGCCCACCAGCGGGCGGATGCCTCCGGATCGTCAGCGAAGACCATGACGGTGGTGACGGGACCGAACACCGGCAAGTCTCTCCTCCGCAGCGCTGATCTCGAGAGGCTACCCATGCGGCACGGGTCCCGGAGGTCAGGAGTCGAGCCCGTGCAACGAGGCGAGCCCGGTGGCCGTCGCGAAGCCGGTCAGGGCCGCGATCAGGTCCCGATCGGCCCAGCGCGCGCCGGCCTGGCCCAGATGGTGGAGGTAGCGGCCCCGTACCCGGATTCCCGGACGGGGATGGTCCGCGTGGGCGGCCAGGTAGGCGAGCGTCACCACGTCCGGCAGCCCGGTCACGTCCGGGCGCAGCGTCTCGACGTCGACCAGCACGAGCGGGCGGTCTGCATCGCGGCGGACGTGGTCGGGTTTCAGGTCGAGATTGCCCAGTGGGACATGTCCCGGCCCGTGCGCGGCGGCGACGAGGCGCAGCATCCGCCGCCACGCCCGCGGATCGTCGGTCCAGCTCGCGTCGCCGTGCACCGCGGTGTCGACCCGCCACGGTGCCATCGCCTCCTGAATGGTGGTGTCCCAGCGCGCGGACGCGGTGTGGACGTGCGCCACGGTGGCGATCAGGTCGTCGAACACGTCCGGGTCGGCGAGGTTCGCCGTGTCGGGGAGGTAGTCGACGAGCAGGGTGCGTGCCCCGTCGTGGCTGTCCCGCAGCGTGGGAAGCACCCGCTCGGCGGTCAGGAGGTCGTAGGCGAGCCGTTCGGCGAGGTAGGCGGTCTCATCGGCGTGCCATTTGACGATCGTGTGTGGGGGGCCGCCGACGGTGAAGGTCGCAGACCGGTAGCGGGCGGTCAGGCAGCGCACCGGGCCGGCCGCGTCGGGATGGTGACGGCGGAGCAGCGCGCTGATCCGCGCGGTCGCGGTCTCCGGATCGGTAGGGAGCGGGTGAGTCAACCATCCGTCCGGCCGGAGCCGGGCCGCGCCGGCGAGCGGACCGGGGGCGACGGTGGTCATGGCGCGCTCGGCGTGGGCATTGGGTCCAGGCGGGCGAGGCTGTCGGCGTAGCAGCGGGCGGCCAGGTCCGGGCGCTGGTGTTCCCCGTAGACGGCGAACAGGGCGTAGACGGGGCTGTCGAGGCGTTCACCGACGTGCCAGCCCTGGTAGGAGCCGCCGATGATGTCCCAGATCTGGACCCGGCCGGTGAGGAGCGCGACGAGGTCCTGGTAGAAGATCTCGACTCCGAACGGGTAAAGGGCCATGGCCTCATCCCGGCTGGTCGTGGGCACGGGCACGAACGACGGGCCGCTGATGTCCCACGCGAAGGTGGTGACCTGTCCGGGCTGGCCGGGTGGGTTGAGGAGGCGCAGCACGAGCCGGCGGCCGTCGAGGGGACCGGTCAGGTAGTCGTGCAGGCCGGCGGCGAGGGCGCCAGTGCGGGTCGCGATGAGGTGGCGGGCCAGCCGGGGGAGCTCGTCGCCGACGAGGCGCCGCGCCGCGGGCCAGTCATCCGGTCGCGGCGCCGGCCCGATCGGGGCCGGGTCGACCGGCTGGGGGTCGGTGAGGAAGGCGTCGAGCGCGTCGAGTCCAGCGCGTTCGGCGGCGGTGTCGAGGGTGACCCAGCCGGCGGCGCGGGTGGTGATCGGCCCCCGGTCGGGGATGACGAGCTGGTCACCGGGCCGCGGGCCGTGGACCCGGAACAGGTGTTGCAGCGCGTTCGCGTACTCGGCGAGCGCGCGGTGATCGGCGTAGAGGAACGGGCCGTGCGGGGATCGAGGGGCGGTGAACCCGTTCCCGCACAGCGCGACGTCGGGGACCCCGTCGAGCGGTTCCAGGTAGTCGATCAGCAGGGTGTGCAGGGCCTGGATGCCGGTGGTCCGGTTGCGGGGCCGGTCGAGGCCGGGAAGCAGGTTGACGTCCGCGCCGAGCGCGCCGTACGGCACGGACTGGGTGTTGTTGGACACGACCGCCAGCCGCGGGATAGGCATGCCGCTGGCGTGGATCTGTTCGAGGTACAGGTCGGAGACGTCGGCATCGACGCCGATGAACACGTCCCGGTCGGTGCCCGTCTGGCGGACCACCGGCTGCACCACCCGGCTTTCCCAGAACAGGGTGCGTGCCCCGGCCGGGTACAGGAACACCTCGAGGTCGCCGATGACGATCGGCGCCTGGTGGTCGTGCCGGTGGACGGTGAACCCGAGCGTGCCCAACGCGTCGACGACCACGGCGGGCAGGGTGTTCCCGGTGTGGATCGGGACGGTCCGGTCGAGCAGGGCCAGCGACGCGAAGTGCAGATGGTCCAGGTGCTCGTGGGTCAGGATGATCGCGTCCGGGGCGGGCATCGCCTCGTGGTCGACGGTGCGCGGTGGCCAGATCGGGAAGTCGACGGCACCCGCGCCGAACGCCTGGCGCAGGATCGGGTCGACGAGCACGACCGTGTCGCCGGACTGGATGTGCCAGGTCTGGTGACCGACGAACGTCAGCACAACGGGCCCGGCGGAAGCGGAGGGCATCATGGCTCCTTCGAGAGAGCGGGGACGGCTGGAGGCCGCGCCAGCAGACGCGGCCCCCAGCACGCGGAGGTCGTCTGGCGGTCGGTCGTCTACCGGTGGTAGGCGACCAGTGCGGTGCTGGTCACACCGGTCCGGGCGAACGCGGCGACCCGCCGCTGGAACGCTTGGACGGCCGCCGCGGTCGGCACAACCGGGGCGGTGGTAGCCGGCGTCGTGGAGGTGTTCATGCGCGCGCTCCTTGAGAAAGGTCCCCGGGACGGCCCGTTGCCGCCCCGCAGGATTGCCCTGTTAGCAAAACTCGTCACGCGGGGCGGGACTACCCCCGACGGTTTCTCGTCGTTTTTCCTGTATGGCGCCATATCTCGCGAACCGGCATTATCGACGTGTACGCCGGGCGGACGAGAGGAAGCACCGGATGCCGCGCCCCCGAACCACGCCGATACGCAATCCCGAGCTCGCGGCGCTCATCGACCAGACCCATTCCACATATAGCGCTATCGCGGCCACCATCAACCGCGTGGGCAGCGAGAACGGCTCGACGGCGTACTGCTCCGCCGCGTCGTTAGCCCGCTGGCTCAACGGCGCGACCCCACTGTCAGGAATCATCCCCACGGTCGTGGAGGCGTTCGCCCGGCTCTTGGACCGGCCCGGCCTCACCCCGGCCGACCTCGGCTGGCAGGCCGGCCGCCCAGCCCGCGCCGCTCACCCCGACAACCCATGGCGCGGTGACCCCGTCGCGTGGGTCACCCGCCTGGGACGGATCGACATGCTCGATAGACGCACAGCGGTCGCCACCGGCCTGTACTCCCTAGCCGCGGCGACCATCCCCCTCACATCCGCAGACCACCCGGTCATCCACACCCGATCACCATCCCGCGTCGGTTCCGGCGACGTGGCCCGCGTTCGGGCCATGGCCGCCTGCTTCGGGGACATCGACGACCTCTACGGCGGCGGCCACGCCCGCACGGCCGTCGCCGCCTACCTCGTACACGACATCACGCCGCTCCTTCACGCCGCGGCCGGCCCAGTCAGACAGGACCTGTTCGCCGCCGCCGCCGAAGTCGCCTACCTCGCCGGCTGGATGGCGGCGGACGACCTGCGCCCCGGTCTCGCGCAGCGCTACTACATCCAAGCCGTCCGGCTCGCCGACGAAGCCGACGCGCCGATGATGCGCGCGACCGCGCTGCGCTCCCTCGCCTCCCAGGCCGTCGAGCTGGGTCACCCCTCCCACGGACTCGCCCTCGCCGACGCCGCCGCCGCCGCGCTCCACAGCCACGCGCCGGCCCGCACCCGAGCCTGGGTCACGGGAATGCAAGCCGAGGCGCTGGCCGCCACCGGACACGACCCGCGCCGCGCGGTCCAACTCCTGACCCGTGCGGAAACTGACCTCGAACACGCGGACAGCCCACCCGCCGTCGAGTGGATGGGGAACTACCGGCGGGAAGGCTACGAACATCAAGCCGGGTTGACGCTCCTGAACCTGGGTGATCTACCCGGCGCGGAAATGCACCTCGCCGCGTCCCTCGCCGCACGCAAACCAACAGAGCGCCGGACCCGCACACTGGTCGCAACCCGACTCGCGGCCACCCAGCTCCAACGCCACGACCCCGACGCGGCAGCCGCAACGGTACTGAGCCTCGCCGACGATCTGGCGGTGGTCCAATCAGCACGGCTACGTCGTGCACTCGGCCAGATCCGCAGCGGATGGCACGCCAACCGCGCGGACCCCACAGTCGCCGCCGCGGATCACCTGGCACGTACGGCATGCACCGGAATGGGAGCCTGACCTGCCGGTAGGAAACGGGGTCTGCTCGCGAACGGCTTGCGGCTTGGTCACCGTCGCCCGGCGTGGTGGTGGCTGAAGAGAGGCCCTGGCCGCCAATCGCGAAACGCCGACCAGCCTCCATGAGAACGGACGGTCCGAGGCACCCGCTGGCCAGATATCCCCAGAACTGGCCGTTCGCCGGCCAACTAGAATTGCCAGCGGCCAAGCTTACGCAGCCCCCACTGTAGGGATCGGGCGGAGATCGCGAATTCGCGCTGGCAGATCGCCGTTGTTGGCGAGTGCCAGCGGGCCGGGTGCGACCGTTGTTGGCCAGCGCTGGTGCCGCCAGGTGGTGGCACAGCGAGAGGCCACAACTCCGTGACCAGCGGATTCGCCGAGTATGTCGAGCCGTTCGCCAACTACTCGTCAACTATCCCGGTGAGTCGCCATCGCGATCCGATCCCTACACCCACCAGTCTACCCACCGGACAGCCCACCGGGCCACCCACCCGCCTACCTGTAAACATGGGTGGGCGGGTGGAACGATGCTGGCGCAGGTCAGACGGCGTGCGTCGCCTACCCAAGCGCTCCGCGACTTAATAG
>NZ_CAUVXO010000374.1:2790-5835 GCF_963555865.1 Protofrankia sp. Cr1 | reverse complement strand
TGATGGTCGGTTGGGTCGGCGGGTGGCCGATTGGGTCGGCGGGTGAACGCGCCGGGAGGCCGCGCCGGGAGAACGCATTCATGCGTTCGACCGGACGGATCCGCCCGGGCGTTCAGCCTCAGCCTCAGCTTCGGCGGATTTCAGCGAGTTTATCGATCTGCTCTTGGTTCTCCGTCGAGAATGCCGCACGTGGGATGGGAACGGCACCACGGGTACGGCCCAATGTGAAAACCCAGGCATGCCGACCAGTACGAATTTTCGAGATTCCATCCCACTGCAGTGAAACATCGGTCTGGGCGGTGTGGATCTTGACGAAGGAATCCGTGATTTCGTACCGCCAGGGCTGTTCGACGAGCGTGGAGGCCCGTCGCCAGGCGATGGCGATGAGGACGTCGTACATGGTGACGAGCATGAACCCACCGATGATTAACAGAAAATCGAGGAACCTAAATGAGCTGCCGACCAACGCTGAGGCCGCGACCATGAGTAGAGCAAGAAGGCCGAGAAGTCGTAGCCACCAAACAGTGCGGCCGGATCCGGCCATTGTGATCCGGCGAAAAGTGGTGTAGTCGATGGTGAGCTCGCCGACGATGTGCACGTTGGCCTCTATTTCAGGATATAGAAGGCATATCCTGGCACACCGCTATACAGGACCCGAGGGCGGACCCGTGGCGGGAGCTAGTACTCGGGGGACTGCGGCTTCCGGGCGCGCGCTCTGACGATCGTCGCGCGCCCTTTGGCCCACTAGAGTTTCGGGTGTGCGCGACGACGTGACCTTGGTGGAGATCGCCGCGCTGCTCGCCGTGGCGCAGGATCATGCGTTCGGCCAGCCGCCGGGAGCCCAGCTGCGGGCGACCGTGCTCGGTCAGCGCCTCGCGACGGCCGCCGGTACCGATCCGACGGAACATGCGATCACGTGGTGGGCCTCGACGCTGCGTTTCCTCGGCTGTACCGGCCATGCCTTCGACATGGCCGTGGTGTTCGGTGACGAGATCGAGCTGCGAGCCCGCGCCCTGCGGGCTGACTTCGCGAACCCGTTCGAGGTCATGCGTCTGATGGTCAGCCATGCGGGGCCGGGCCTGTCCGGCGTGGGCCGGTTCCGGTCGGTGTTCTCGGTTCTGGCGGGTGGTCGCAGGGCCGCGGAGCTCAACTTCCGCGCCGCGTGCGAAGTCGCCGATGTCTTCGCGGTTCGCCTCGGCCTCGACGAGCCCGTGCGTGCGGCGTTGGCCGCGACCTTCGAGCGGTGGAACGGCCGCGGATTGCCGGCCGGGTCCAAGGGCGTGGTGATTCCCCGGCCGATGCGGATCGTCCAACTCGCCGGAGAGCTTGAGGTTCTCGCCCGGGTGGAGGGAATCGCGCGGGCGCTTGAGATCATCAAGAGCAGGCGTGGCAGGGCCTACGATCCCGATCTCGCCGATCTCGTCCTCGCAGAGGCGGCGGGCTGGTGGGATGGGCTCGAGCCGGTCGACTCCTGGGACGCGGCACTCGCGGTCGCCCCGCCGAGTACGCCGCTGAGCGACGCCGGCGCGCACGAGGCGCTGCTCGTCCTTGCGGACTTCGCCGATCTCAAGTCGCCCTGGACCGCCGGTCACTCCCGGGCTGTCGCCGCCCTGGCCCTGGCGGCATGCGGTCCCACCGCCCAGGCCGCCGCGTTGCTCCACGACCTGGGCCGGGTCGCGGTGCCCAACACGATCTGGGACAAGCCCGGAGCCCTCACGCGCGACGAGCGGGACCGGGCCGAGGCCCACGCGCTCGTGACCGACCAGCTCCTGCGGCGGGTGTCGTACACCGCAACGCTGGCCGGGGCGGCATGCGGGGCACATGAACGCGTGGACGGGTCCGGCTACCATCGACGCCTCGGCGGCGCGCATCTCGACGACGCTCAGAGGATCATCGCCGCCGCGGACTGCTACCAGGCTATGACGTCGGATCGCCCGTACCGGGCCGCGTATGCGCCCGAGGATGCTGCGGTCGAACTGCGGGCCATGAGCGCCGCCGGCCGCCTCGACGGGGAGGCGGTCGAGCGGGTCCTGGCCGCGGCGGGTCACCGTCGCGTGGCCCGACCCCCGCTCCCGGCCGGCCTGACCGCCCGTGAGGCCGAGGTGCTCCGACTGCTCGCCTTCGGCCTCACCACCCGTCAGGTCGCTGACCGGCTCGTGATCTCGGCGAAGACCGCGGATCACCACGTGCAGCACATCTACACGAAGATCGGCGTGTCGACCCGCGGTGCGGCCGCGCTCTTCGCGATCGAGCAGGGCATCCTCCCGGCCAGGGCGTGACCGGGTCCGGACCGGGTGGCCGGCTACGAGCGGTGGCCAGCCAGGATCATCGTGTCGGCGTCTGCGGCCCTGGATGGATCGATACGTATGGGTCGATACTAGATCGCGACGATCGAGAGGAGTTCCTCGAGTCCGACGAGGTCGGCGGCGTTACGGGTGTAGACGCTGGCGCCGTGGGCGTGCGCAGTGGCCGCGATCAGCAGGTCCATGGTTCGGGCGCGCGGCTGGCGGCCGACGTCGACGACCCGTGCGGCGAGTCTGCCGTAGCTGTCTGCGACGGAGTCATCGACAGGTAACGGGTCGAAGCGTCGCTGGATCGCGCTGAGGCGGGCGAGGCGGGTCGCACGGGCCTGCGGCGTCTTGGCGACGAGGACGCCGAACTGGAGTTCCGCGATGCTCACAATGCTGATCGCCAGCTCGCCGGGGATCGGCTCGACGTCCGTCGCGACCAGGACACTGGTGTCGAGGACGCCGCGACTCACTCCGCTTCCCACGGGTCGGCGAGGGACGCGTCGACCAGGTTGCGATCGTCGGCCCACTCGGTGTCGGCGGGCTGCGCGAAGACGTCGGCGAGGTCACCCCAGCTCCGCCACGCGCGTGGCCTCACCGGACCGAGGACGGCCGCCGGCCGGCCGGCCACGGTGATGGTCAACCGTTCGCCGGCCTGGGCGCGGCGCACCAGGTCGCTGGCATGTTGTCGAACTTCCCGAAGTCCCACCTCGCTCATTCGTCAAGGGTAGCACTTGTGCTATGCGCGCAATGGTGG
>NZ_CAUVXO010000374.1:0-2139 GCF_963555865.1 Protofrankia sp. Cr1 | reverse complement strand
CAGGCGAGGTTGCGACGCCGAAGCGGGTCGCGGGTCACGCTGACCGAGGGCCACTCCCTGGGCCCTATCCACGACGTCCTCTACGTCGGCCGCTGATGACCCAGGTTCCAGCGATGATGACGAGGGCGAACAGGAGCAGTCCGGCACCGAGCGTCACGAGGAGCCAGATGCGGTCGTGAAGCGTCAATGAACCGCTGAGGGTTATCTGGAGTGAGCCGACGGTGAACGCGATGGCCGCGGTGAAGATCGTGACGAGTTCTATCGCGCGGACGGCGGAGGTCGCCAGCGTGTGGCGGAGATCCTGGTTCGCGTCTTCCTGCTGGCGCCACCGGTCCTGCTGCTCGCTGGCCCAGTTGGCTCGCTGACGACCTTCTTTGATCATTTCGCGTTCGTGCAGATACTGTTCCTGTAACAGTTTGTGGCTCACGCGGCTGCCGATCGCGGGTAGCAGCCGGAGCGCGGAGTCGATGCTCCTGAGTGCCTCGTCGTAGCGTCCGCACATGCGTTGCCCGGTCGCGAGCCGGAAGTGGAAGATGTGGTCGTCGGGATACTCGGCGACCGCCTCGGCCGCATGCTGGCGCAGCTGTTCTCCCTGGTCGTCGAATGGTGATGCCGCCCACAGGGCGTTCAAGCAGACATCGACGACGTGTCGCGACCTCGGGGATGCCGTCCATGCCTGATCGAGGAGTTCGGTTGCATATTCGGTGGTGATCGTCCGGCTGCCGAAAGCGGCGAACGCGCGCAGTCCGATGAAGAGCGGGTCACGGCGGTGCCGCTCGGCGGCGACCGCGAGAAGTGATGCGTCCAGGAACTGGTACAGCTCATCGAACCAGAAGTTCGCCCGGAGCTTGCCGGCATGGTAAAGAGTCGCGAAACAGCAGATGTCGCCGGACCCTTGAAAGCGCTCGATGATCCGGCCGCTGGCAAGGGTCAGGTCCTCGCGCGACTCGACGGTTTCCTTGGTGATGAAGGCATACCCGAGTGACCATTTCTCGGTGATGTCGCCACGGTGCGGGCCGGCGGCGTGTTCACCGAGCCACCGGGCGCACTGGGCCGCGACCCCCACGGTCGGTTCCTGAAGGAAACGGCGACGCCAATACCTGTCCGCGCAGATCAGCCACGGGTCCGTTACGAAGTCCGCGGACGCAACGTCGAAGGGCGGTTCCACGCCTGCGTCGAACAGGGTGGAAGCCACCGACTCGCATCTGCGGTCCAGCTCCCGCGAGTCAGCCGTCGGCGCCTGACCCAGCTGCGCGACGATCGAAGTGATGTCCATGCGTCCCCTCGGTTTGCCCCCTTGGGACAGGTATCTATCACACAGATGGCATTCTTTCGGTGCATACTGCGAACATGCAGGTGGATGTGGTGACAGCGGCGCATGCCGCCTATGCCCGCTATATCCCCGCTGCGTGGGCGTCGCTGCGTAGCCAGAGCCACCGGGACTGGACCTGGCGGGTGCAGGTGGACGGCCCTCCGGGCGACGTCCTCGATGCGTTGGTGGCCTGCGGGGCCGCTGCCGATGACCGGGTACGGACCGCGGCTCACGGTACGGGCGAGGGCCCAGCGGTCGCGCGCAACATCGCGCTCGGCATGTGCACCGCCTCGCTGGTTCAGAATCTCGACGCCGACGATGAACTGGAAGACCATGCGCTCGCGACGCTCACCGACGCGCTCGGGGCGCATCCGTGGGCGGGTTTCGCCGTCGGTCATGCACGGGACCTGTTCCCGGACGGCACCCTGCGCTCGCATTCCCTGCCGCTGTCGACCGGAGTGCTGCAGCGCGGGGCGCTGCCGGCGGCGTGGACGACCACTCCACCCGAGGCATATCGACTGCCCGTGCATCCCGCCGGCGTGATGTGGCATCGAAGCCTGCTGCTCGCCCTCGGTGGATGGTCCGCGCTGCGTGGCGTCGAAGACACCGCCACACTGATGGCGGGCTCGGCCTTGGCAGCCGGCGTACTCATCGACACCCCGACGCTGCGTTACCGCAGGCATGGCACGCAACGTTCCCTGGAGAAGTCCGATTTCTCCGGGGGGGGGGGCGCAGTATTCCCTGATTCGACAACGAGCCGCTCTCCTCGCAGCGGCGTCCCCGTGGCGTGACGTCGACGGTGGCGAGGTTGAAGATACAGAACGGCG
>NZ_CAUVXO010000373.1:0-5198 GCF_963555865.1 Protofrankia sp. Cr1 | reverse complement strand
GCCTCGGCGCGTCGGCGCTCGTCAACGTTGCGGAAGTACACGGTGACGCCGTCCGGAGCCGGGAACAGTCGGATTTCGAAACAACCCCCGAGGGGCGCGAAATAACCCTCGGACTCGGCCGGGATCTGCGTCCGCAGCGCCTGCCGGAACAGCTTTTCGAACGGGGAGCCGACCGTTTCGGGCACCACGTCCGCTAGGTGCCTGCCCACCAGTTCGGCGGCACTGCGGCCGAGAAGCCGGCTCATGACCGCGTTGACGAAGACGAACCTGCCGTCGTTGTCGTGAACGGCGACGGCGTCACTGACATGCCGCAGGGCGCGTCCGACCTGCTCGCGGTCGGCCCGAAGCCCGGTCGTGTCGACGCATACCCCGGTGAGTCGGGTAACCTGACCGGCCGCGTCGGTGATGGCCCGACCGCGCCCCTGAAGCCAGACGAAGGTGCCGTCCGGGCGTATCACCCGGTACTCCTCGAGGATGAAGCCACCGGTCGCCAGTGCCATGGCCATCCGGGCCTGCAGGTTTGCCACGTCGCCGGGGTGGACGAGGGCTAGGAACTCCTCCAGCGTCCCGCCAAAGGAGCCCAGGTCGATGCCGTGCAGCTCGGCGGCGCGCCGGTCCCACCGCAGCGTTCCGTCGACGATATCCCACTCCCAGATGCCGACCTGCGCGGCGTCCAGCGCGAGCAGTAGGTGATCGAGAGCGTCGGCGTCCGTGGACGATCGCGCGTCACAGGTGGCTGACCGGCCGGAGCCGTTGGCTGTGCGGTCGCCGGCTGTGCAGTCTGGGGTCGCGCGGTCGCCTGACCTGCGCACGGGGACCAGGTGGTCGCGTGGAAGGTCGTGGCTGGTCCGCCCAGGATCGGACGGCGGTGTCGACACGGCTCGACAGTCAACCACGAGACCTCGGATGCGCATCAGCAAAGGGAACGGAACAGGCCAGTATCTTGCCAGAATGTTACAGCTTGCTACCACATCCCCAGTGCTTCTCATCACGGTCGCGGATGTGTTCGACCGCCGGATCGTGGGTTCCGGCGGGCGGCCGCCTGACCCGGTCAGCCCGCAGCGGTCCCGCCGACGACCCCGGCATCGACCAGCTTCGCCACCTCCTCCGGTGTGAAACCCCAGCCGGTGAGCACCTCGGAGGTCTGCTCGCCGGGCAGTGGCGGCACGGCGCCGAGTTCCGCCGGCGTACGGCTGAAGCGCGGTGCCGGCGCGGGCTGCACCACACCGTCGCGCTCGATGAAGGTGCCACGCTCCGCGAGGTGCGGATGTCGCGGAGCCTCGGTGAACGACAGCACCGGTGCGACACAGGAGTCGGTGGCCAGCAGCAGGTCGGCCCACTCGTCGCGGGTCCGGGTGCGGAACACCGCGGCGAAGCGCTCCTTGAGTGCCGGCCAGTGCGTCGGGTCGTCCCGCGAGGGCAGTTCGTCCGCGGACAGGCCCAGAAGGTTGATCAGCTCGTTGTAGAACGGGCCTTCCAGCGCGCCGACCGCGACATACCTGCCATCGGCGGTTTCGTACACCTCGTAGTAGGGGGCGCCGGTGTCGGCGAAGTTCGTGCCGGGTTCGTCGCGCCAGCGTCCCTGCGCAAGCAGGCCGTGAAAAAGTGTGGTGAGCAGCGCGGTGCCGTCCACCATGGCCGCGTCCACGACCTGCCCGTGCCCGGAGGCGCGTGCCTCCAGCAGAGCGCAGACCACGCCGAAGGCGAGCAGCATCCCACCGCCGCCGAAGTCGCCGACAAGGCTGAGCGGCGGTACCGGTCGCTCCCCGTGCCGCCGGAAGTTGTTCAGGGCACCGGCGAGCGCGATATAGGTGATGTCATGGCCGGCGGTGTGGGCGAGTGGGCCGTCCTGTCCCCAGCCGGTCATCCGGGCGTAGACCAGCCGGGGGTTGCGGGCCAGGCAGACCTCGGGCCCGAGGCCCAGTCGTTCCATGACGCCGGGCCGGAACCCCTCGACCAGCACGTCCGCGGTCGCGAGCAGCGTGAGCAGCGTCTCGATCCCGGCGGGGTTCTTCAGGTCGAGGGCAACCGACCGCCGGCCGCGGTCCATGGCATATCTGCGGGGATCGGCGGCCTGCCGGCTCTTCTCGTAGTCGCCGCCGGCGGTGGCTCGTCTGAGTCGATCCACTCGGACGACGTCCGCGCCCATGTCGGCGAGCAGCATCGCCCCGAACGGAGCCGGGCCCAGACCGGCCATCTCCAGCACCCGCACGCCTGCAAGCGGACCGGTCATGGGTGTCTCCTCGTTACGATGGCCCTGTTTTATGGATGACTAATCTGAATGATAGAGATATATGGTATCGCCGGTCCCACAACGACACCGACGACGGGGACACAGGAGGCGCAATGACCAGCGGACCGGGTGATGTCGAGCCGGGTGATGTCGAGCCGGGTGGCCGTGAACCGGGTGGCGTCGGACCGGACGGCGCCGACAGGCCGGTCGTCGTGAGTTGGCCACGCCCGTCGATCGCCCAGGTCACCCTGGCCCGGCCTGAGCGGCTCAACGCCCTCACCTTCGACATGGTCGGACGGCTGTCCGACACGTTCACGCAGCTCGGGGCGGACGAGCGGGCGAGAGTGATCGTACTCACCGGGGCCGGCCGCGCCTTCTGCGCCGGGCTGGACCTCGCCGGCCACGTCCAGAGCAAAATGGCGCGATCTCGGGGGCCGGCCGAGCGGCTGCGTGGGCAGGAGCGCTTCGCCGCGATGGTACGGGCGATCCGCACGATTCCCCAGCCGGTGGTCGCCGCGGTCAACGGCGCCGCGGCCGGTGCCGGGATGGCCCTGGCGCTCGCCGCGGACGTGCGGCTGGCCGCCGCGTCGGCCCGCTTCCACGTCGCCGCTGTCAAGATCGGATTGTCCGCGGGGGAGTGTGGTATCAGTTACCATCTGCCCCGCTGTGTCGGTTCGTCGCGTGCCTTCGAGATCATGCTGACCGGCCGCCCCGTGGACGCGGCCGAGGCCGATCGTATCGGTCTTGTTTCCCAGGTGGTCGACGACGCGGACCTGCTCGACCGCGCGCTGGACACCGCCGGGGCCATCTGCGCCAACAGCCCCTTCGCCGTGGCGATGACCAAGAAAATCATGTGGGCCAACCTTGAGGCGGGGTTCGACTCGGCAATCGAGCTGGAGAACCGGACCCAGATCCTGGCCTCCATGACGGCCGACTCGGCAGAGGCCATGCGCGCGTTCGTGGACAAGCGAACGCCGACCTTCACTGGAGAGTGATGCGGTGGACTACCAGCAGATCCTGTACGCGGTCGAGGAGAACGTCGCGACCATCACCCTCAACCGTCCCGAGCAGCGCAACACCGTCACCTACCGGGTCCTCGACGAACTGATCGACGCTTTCACCCGGGTCGGCGCGGACGATGACGTGCGGGCGGTCGTGGTCACCGGAAGCAGCGGGCGCTTCTTCTCGGCCGGCACCGACCTGTCCAGCGGTGACGGGTACGACGCCTCGTCGACGAAATTCAAGCCACTGCGTGGCGGGACCAGGGATGTCGGTGGGGAGTTGTCCCTGCTGATCTACGACCTACCCAAACCGGTGATCGCCGCGGTGAACGGGACCGCGGTCGGGATCGGCATCACCATGATCCTCCCGATGGATGTGCGTATCGCCGCGGACGACGCCCGCTTCGGGCTGCCCTTCACCCGGCGGGGCATCGTCCCGGAGTCGTGTGCGAGTTTCTTCCTGCCGCGGATCGTCGGGATCTCACGGGCGGTCGAATGGGCCGTTACCGGGCGGATCTTCCCCGCCGCCGAGGCGTTGGACGCCGGTCTCGTCCACCAGCTCGTGCCCGCGGCTGACGTGCTGCCCCGGGCGCGGGAGATCGCCATTGAGATCGCTCGAAACACCTCGGCGGTGTCGGTGGCGCTCACCCGACAGCTGATGTGGAAGCTCCTCGACGCGGACCATCCCGTCGAGGCGAACCGGCTGGAGTCCCAAGCTCTGCTCGCGCTCGGCCAGCTGGCCGACGTCGGTGAGGGAGTGGCGGCGTTCCGGGAGAAGCGGCCGCCCGCCTTCACCCTGCGCACCAACCGTGACCTGCCCACCTTCTATCCGTGGTGGACGACCCCGCCCTTCGATGGTCCTCCTGTGGCCAAGGAGGACGCCGAACCGGAGCCGTGACGGACCCGCATGGCGCACACCACACCGCCGATGTTGCGGTGGTCCTCAGGGGTCCTCCCGGAGGAAATACTGTCGAAGGCGTGCAGGCTCATGACCGTTTGTATCCCCCGTGTCGTCGTCACTGCCCCTGCGGTTCTCGGTGACGGTGTTGCCGGGCGCCGACGCCCATGCCGATGCCCATGCCGATGCCCATGCCGACGCCGCCGGCCATGCCGATGCCGACGGTCATCCGGCTGAGACCGGCGGGCGGCAGCGGATCGCCGCCTATGGCCTCTGCCGGGACGGCGACGGACGCGTTCTGCTGGTGCGGGCCGCGCCGAGCACGCACCTGGCCGGCCAGTGGTTCCTGCCCGGCGGCGGGCTCGGCTTCGGTGAGGACCCCGAGGACGGCCTGGCCCGTGAGTTCGTCGAGGAGACCGGCCTGACGGTGCGGGCCGCCGCGCTGCGCGCCGTCCTGTCCGACGTCTCGGTGCTGCCCAGCCGGGTACGGGTGCACACGATCCGGATGATCTATCGTGTCTCGCTGTTCGACGGCGAACCCCGCCCGGAGGTCGCGGGCTCCACCGATGACGTCCGCTGGGTGTCGTCGGACCTGCTGGCGACCCTGCCCGTGGCGGACTACGCCCGGCGCGCGTTGTCCGCCTTCGCCTGAGGCTGTCACTGCGGACAGGTGCGGTCGTAGGTGCCCGTGGGTGGCGTCCAGCGCACGGCGTAGGCCGATCTTCGCGCGCCGGTCCAGCACGGAGATGACCATCGTGGTGCCCACGCCCACGCCCACGCCACCGACGAGCAGCGCCACCCCGCCCCACCGGTAATCCTCACCTCAGAGCCGAATGATGTGGATCTCATGCTGCTCCACCAGCACCAGAATCACATCCTTGAGAGGCGGCTGAGCCAGGGACGGGGGACGGGCCGGGGACCGGGATCGACTGAGGTTTCGCCGCGGCCACGACTACGGCCGCTACGACTACACGACTACGGCCGCCACGACTACGGATGCGGACGCCGGACCGGCTCGGTCGGCTCGCGCAGGCGGGCGGGTAGGTAGGCGGCGCCGGGACCTTTA
>NZ_CAUVXO010000372.1:0-5226 GCF_963555865.1 Protofrankia sp. Cr1 | reverse complement strand
CGCCCACCATCTGGGAGAACGAATCAAGACGAAGGCGTAAGCGACGCTTCGGCCAGCCCTTGGATTTCTCCGGACTGGCTCAGGCAGCCGAACTTCGATCGAAATCGTGCGGCGGTCGGAGCTGGACGCGGAACGATGTGCATTGAATTGCTAGGCGATTTCGCGGAATCCGCGAGAGTCGGTGAAGCGTCGATAGTAGACGCGTTGGCGGGGTCGGACACTATCCGGGACTGTCTACCCGAACTGACGGGTCTTTCCGCAGCTCAGCGGTCGCGCAGCGGTGGGAATCGGATGCTCCCATCTCTGGGAATGACACGAGCTTACCAAAGTGCGATCATCTTCTTATCCCGGCATCGTCGCTGGCAGCTGGACAGCCCGATGTTGAAGATCTTGATGACATTCAAACAGGAAACTAACCACTAACTATAGAATACGGAGACGGATCATTGATCGTATCGTGTGCGACCGCTTTCAAGCAGTGGCCAGTCCTGGGAGTTCGCTCGGCGGAGGTTGCGAGAGATTCTGCCTGTTCCTCGACAAGGACCGTGTCTCGTCCGTCCAGACCACACCGTGGCGTTGGAAAAGCTTGCAACGTCCAGCCGGGAGCGAACCGTGATCAATGCAGAGGTTGGGAGAAGTGGATGTCATTCATCAGATGGTAAGATCCCGTCAATATGAGACGTCAAGAGTCGGCCTTTCTGTTCGATTGCACGGAGTTCCTCCAGGATGAATTCGTACAGACTTCCGGGTGCTGTGCCGACAAAGACTGGGATCGACGGAAAACGGTTGCGGCTGTGGCTGTAGAACCCGACTACGACGGTGTCGTCGAGTCGGTAGAAGGAGAACATCCGGTCACCTGGGAAATAGTAGAGTTCTATCCTCGCGCCATCTGGGTAGCGCATCCCTTCATAGGACTCGCGCGTCGATTCGATGCGCCTAATCAGTTCTTCCGGCGCGATCGCGAACCGGTTCGCGAGCAGCGACGTCGTCGCCTCATCGTTCACGTCAGGCAGGAAGATACGGATGCTACTGCCGCGCTGTCGGGCAAGCTTGTGAAGCTGCCGGATATTCAGGTTGCGCCATGTTTGCCCATATGCGACAAAGATATCCAACTCGTGAACATCAGCGAACAGCCGGTCCCAGTCCAAACCGTTCAGGTAGTTCGCGCCGATCCGCAACAGGCCCGCAGCTCGGACGTCGGCGGCCAGTTCCGCGGCGAAGCGATGGTGACGGCGCAGCTCCCGCTCGGCTTGGGCGTGCATCTCGTCGACTTGGCGTTGCGCGGCCGAGCGCAGCAGAGCGGCGTTCTGTTCAGCGGCCGCCCGGATGGCCACGGCCTCCGCGATGATCTGCCCAGCACGGGCGCGGGCGTCAGCGATGACCTGGTCTGCAGCCATCACGTTGGTGGCGGTCCTCGATGTGGCCGATCCCGCGGCGGCGGGAGGTTTCGCTGCATGCTGTTCGGAAAGTCTGTTCCAGGTGGTGACCCATCGCGGCTCTGTGCGCGGATTGACTCCGCATGCCTGCAAGAACGCCAGCAGCAGGGTCTTGCGGGGCAGCCGGCGTCCGGCCAGGACATCGACGACGGTGCTGCGTGGCAGCGGGCTGTTATTCCGTGTGCCCCACTGTTCCAGCCTGCGGTAGGAGATGTTGTCCGCCCTGGCGCGCACCCGTCGCAGACACCCGGCGAACTCTTCCATGGTGCGGGCCGCGGTGGGATCGATGTCGTCAGGTTGGTGAGTCATGCTCCAGCCGTCCAGGGGGTGTCCGGCACCGTCCGGAAGTGTAACGAGGGTAGGAGCGCCGGCGGCCCCCATCTGGGGTCCGTGACCTGCGAATTCAGGATTGAAAGATCCAGCTGTGTAACTGTCGCTTGCCGGACGGCCCGCTGCTCCCTTTTGCTGTGTCGTAGCACCGGCGCTGGGTGTAGGCCGAGGTTGCAGGGACGAAGGGTGGAGAAAACGTGGTTCTTTCGGACAGCCCCGCGCTGCGGGCGGAACGGAAGCGCGTGATGACATCTGCGGTAACGGGGAAAATTCCCTCGAGGCGGTTGGGCCGGTGTGGCATCGATGTGTCCGCGGTCGGTGTGGGCTGCTGGCCCATCGGCGGTCCGGATCACAATCTCGGCATGCCGATGGGCTGGTCGGACGTTGACGAGGCTAGCGCCGTAGCGGGCCTCGAGCGGGCCTTCGAGCTCGGGGCGAATCTGTTCGACACTGCGGATGTGTATGGTCACGGACGATCCGAACGTCTTCTCGGGCGTCTCGTGGCGCAGGTCGACCGTGATGCCGTCGTTCTGACATCGAAGGTTGGCTACTTTGCCGGTACCGCACGCCACGGGTACCAGCCCCGGCATATGCGCAGCCAACTGGAGCAGAGCCTAGAGAACCTGGGTGTCGACCATCTCGACATCTACTTCCTGCACCACTCCGACTTCGGCCCCGATGACCGCTACCTGGATGGTGCTGTTGAGGTCATGCGCGGTTTCAAGGCCCAAGGGCGGATCCGCGCGGTCGGGATGCGTGGTCCGCACCGCTTCGCCGTCGACCGGCTGAACACCCCGCCCGAGCTGCGCGGCGACAAGATCGAACGATTCCGTGCCCTGTTCGACACAGTCCAACCCGACGTGCTGGCCGTACGGGACAACCTGCTGACCCCCAACGACCGGTCGGCGGGCATCTTCGCGTTGGCCGACGCCCACGATTGCGGGGTACTGGTGAATAAACCGCTCGGCCAGGGTCTGCTCACCGGCAGTTATCAACCCGGTTGTCCGAGAATGTTCGGGCACGGAGATCATCGTAGCCGCAAACGCTGGTTCGGCCCGGGTGCAATCCCGCTGATCGCCGAGGGCCTTGACCGTCTGCGTGAGCTCGTCGGACCCGAGCCCGCGGACCTGATCCGCATCGCCTTGTGGGCTGGCCTGGTGCGCTCGCCCCGTACCGCCGTCCTGGTCGGCTTCACCAGTCCGGAGCAGGTCAGCATCAACCTCACCTGCCTCGGCGAACGACCCGACCCGTCGACGGTTGGCGCGGCCCGTTCGATCATGGCGGAGGTGCAGGCCCAGTTGGACGCCGGCGGGCAGGTCTTCATCGACGATTTGACCGGCGCTGCGGGGACACCACAATGATCGCGATGGCGGCGACAGGCACACCTCGGAGCGGCGAGTCTGCGGCCCACGTGATCGGCCACAAGCCTGTGGCAACCGTCGGAGTGCTGACCTGGAACGTCCAGCATGCCAGTCCGGCCCGTGCCGCGCGGCAGGCCGAGTGGCTGGCCGGTCGTCCGGAGGCCGAGGTTGTCACCCTGACCGAGGTGTCGGGCGGGTCCGCTGGGCAGGCGTTGGCCAAGGCCCTTGCCGCGCACGGCTATGCCACGCACCTGACCGACGGTGGCGGTGACTACCGCGTCCTCATTGCAGCCCGCGTCGGTCACCTCGAACCGGTCCTCAGCGTAGGCATCGGGCATCTACCGCACCGGCTTGCAGCCGCCACCGTCACCGTGCCGGGCTTGCGGTGCTTGGCCGTGGTCGGTCTCTATGTGCCCTCCCGCGGTCCCCGAGACCAGCGCAATGTCGCCAAACGGGCTTTCCAGTCCGCCGTCGCAGCTGCATTGCCGACCCTTCCAGCGGCGTTTGGCCCAAGCGTGCCGATGGTGGTGGCCGGCGATCTCAACGTCGTCGAGCCCGGCCATGTGCCTCATCACGCCGTGTTCGGCGGCTGGGAGTACGACTTCTACCGGACCTTCGCCGCCGCCGGATTCACCGATGCCTTCCGCCATCGGCACCCGGACACGCTCGACCACTCCTGGTACGGCCGTTCCGGCACCGGCTATCGCTTTGACCACATGTTCTGCACCGACCGGCACATCGACACGCTCGGCGACTGCCGCTACCTACAGCAGCCCCGCTTATCCCGCTTGTCCGACCACGCGGCGCTCGCCGTCGATATCACCCTGCCCAGCACGCCCGCCTCCTAGCCGCCACCGCATCCTCTCCTGTCGCGGTCAGCACTGCCATGGTTCACGCACACTCATCGTTGGCTACTAATGGCAGTCATTTAACTACTAATAGACCCATCTCGCCATCAGCCCCCTTGGGGAGGTGTCACTGTGCCGGCCATCACCGCCATCACCGCCATCACTGCGCACGGCAGGTTGCTCGACGCGATCGGACACGCGCTGGGCAGCCCGGTCGATCAGGACATGACCGAAACGCTTCGTCGCATTCCCATGACCGACCCGATCGCCCTCAGCGTTGCACTGACGTCGCAGCTACCCGGTCGTTTCAGCCTCACAGGCACCCTCGACCGGCGGCTGCTGCTCGCCAAGCGCGATCCCGGCCTCGGTTGGTGGACAGCCGCTGACCTGTCCGGACAACCCCACGCAAGCAGAGCCTGGCCGCACTGGACCGGCGGGCGCATCACGATCGGCGACGTCGGCGGATGGCTGTCGACCGCGAGCGTCGCCGATGAGGCCGTCCGCCGCCTTCTCCGCCCGCGCGTCCTGCTCGCCGCGCTGTACCACCCTGAATGGTTCCCTCTGCCCCGTTTCCCCCTGGCGATTTCCGATCTGGCTCGCGCTGCCCGATCCACCCTGCTCGGCCAGATACGGCTCGTGGACATGCAGTTGGGCATCACGATCGAGGACATCCTCACCGCCGTCGACACGTGGGGGCCGGACATCGTGGGCGTCTCCGCAACCTTCGGCCAGCACGACCTTCTTGTCACTCTGCTCGACCAGCTCTACGGCCTCCCCATCCCGCCGTTGGTGCTGGCCGGCGGCAGCCTGACCGCCCGTAACGAACATTTGTTGCTGGACCGCTATCCGCGGCTGCTCATCGCCCGAGGCGCAGGGGAGCCGACTATCGCTGACATCGTCGGCTACTTTCACGGGGACCTGGGCCTGGCCGAGGTCCGGGGGATCGGGTACGTCGGCGCCGCCCGCGGGGGTGGGCTGACGATCGATCGCGGCTACCGCCGCACCGCCGGTGTGACCAACAGGGCACAGACCGATTTTCTGCCCGAACTCGATCTCCTCGACGCTACGTTCGCCCGCAAGGGTGTTGCGCAGCTGGAGGCATCCCGGGGGTGCACGAATTTCTGCTCGTTCTGCCCGCGCGGCCACAAGGGCAGCTGGGCCGGCGCTACGCCCGACAAGCTCGTCTGGATTCTGGATGAGATAGGCCGGGTCTTCGACCGGCACCCGACCGTGTCTCGCACGCTGTACCTG
>NZ_CAUVXO010000371.1:0-5232 GCF_963555865.1 Protofrankia sp. Cr1 | reverse complement strand
GCGCCGCGCTGGCCGTCGTGCCGCCGGGGGCGGGGCGGATCTCCTGCGTGGGCCCCGGTGACGCGCCGACGCTGACGGGCACGGCCCGGGTGCCGTGGGCGCGGGTTGCCGGGCACCTCGTCGTCCTGTGCGACCGCGACGACGGCGGTGCGGTCGTCGCCTTGGTCGCCAGGGATGCGCTTGAGGTGAGACCCGGTCGCAACCTCGCCGGCGAGCCGCTCGACACCGTCGTCTTCGACGGCGCCGTCGCCGTGGCAGTCGGTGTCCCCCCGGCCGGGGTGAATGCCGAGGCGTTATTGCTGCGCGGCGCACTGAGCCGATCGTTGCTGATGGCCGGGGCCATGGAGCACATCGTTGTGGCGACCACGGCGTTTGCCGCTCAGCGGACGCAGTTCGGCCAGCCCATCCGGCGGTTTCAGGCGGTCGGCCGGCATCTGGCGCTCCTCGCCGAGGAGTCGGCGCTGGCCGGCCACGCAGCCCAGACGGCGACCGAGGCGCTCGTCGCGGCCGAGGCCGGCCACGCAGGTGTGGCGGGTGCCGTGGGCGAGACGGGTGGTGTGCATGTACGGGATCGCGCGTCTCTGGGGGGTGGCGGCGGTGTGGCGGTCGGTGGCCCGCCGTCCCGCGAGGCGATCATGACGGTGGCGGCAGCGAAACTGATCGCGGGCCGGGCAGCCGGTGAGGTCGCGGCCCGGGCCCATCAGATCCACGGCGCGATCGGGCTGACGATGGAGTTCCCGCTTCAGTACTTCACCCGCCGGCTGTGGTCCTGGCGCGACGAGTACGGCTCGGAACGCTACTGGAGCACCGTCCTCGGACGCCATGTCGTCGCGCAGGGACAGAGCATGCTCTGGCCACTCCTCACGGCCGCACCGGTCAGCCGCCAAGCGCACGACGGGACGTGAGCGGTGAACGTCGGCATCTACTTCGACCTGCGCAATCCTCCCGGCCAAGGCAGGGATTTCTCCCGGCTTTACGGGTTCACCCTGGAGATGTGCCAGGAAGCCGAACACCTTGGTGTCCACTCGGTGTGGGCGAGCGAACACCAAGGTGTTCGACGACGGTTATCTGACCCAGCCGCTCGGATTCCTGGCGGCCGGCTCGACCTCGGCCTAGGCCTGAGCATCGGCTACCGCGTTCCCGAATACGAGCTGTTCGGTGCCACTCTGGAAGGCCGCTACGCGAAGACCGATGGTCGCGCGCCAACCTTACCGACAATGATCGGGCGGGTGTAGTAGGCGCTACAAGGCGGAGGGGAGCGCCGCGTCGACGAGTCTGTCGATGAAGTCGCGGTCGGTTACCCCGCGCTGGATCGTCACGCGGAAGATCACTGGACCGAGTATCTGGGCGAGCAGCTCGTCGTAGTCGCGTCGCGGCACTGTCTCTCCCTCGGTCTCGGCCTGTTCGAACGCGCTGTGCAGTACCGCCGAGGTGCGGCGCAGGAGGTCGTCCCGGAGATCGGCCACGGTCGGATTCTGGTCGGCGGCGCCGATGACGGTCGAAAGGAACTGCTGAACGACCGGCTGGGCCAGATCAGCCGCGAACCGGATCAGCTCGCGACCCAGCCAGGCCCGCAGGGGTCCCTCGCCGGAGTGGAACATCGGCTGTTCGACGACGGTCAGAGCCTCGGTGACCAGGTCGATCTGTCGTGGCCAGTGCCGGTAGATCGTCGCTCGGCCTACCTCGGCCCGTTGAGCTACGCGCTGGTGCGTCAACGCGGCAGGCCCCTCTTCCGCAAACAGCAACCGCATGGCCTCATGCACCGCGGCGCGGGTGCGGACGGTGCGTGCGTCGTCGGCCGTGTCCACGCCTCGAAGACTATGAGACATCTTGACTCACAGGAACGCAGTGGGGCAATCTGTCTCACATGATCGGATGCGACGCTGGCCACACTCGACCGCTCTACGCCCGGTGACGAGGAGGAGGTACCCGTGGCACCGGGCCGGCGATGGCCTGATATCGGACAATCCGGAAGGACTCTGATGGCGGACGGGCAAGGTAACGAGAAGATCATTTTAGCTGGTTTTCCCCTCGAGCGTGATCGTGACGCTGCCAGGCGTCTGATCCGCGCCCACGGCCGCACGGTGGAGCTCGACGGCGATCTTGCGCTGACGGACATCGAGACCATCGAGACCATCGAGACCGCGTTGCGGCAGCCGACGGTGTTTTCGTCCAAGAAGGCGGTCGACGTCCTCGCGAGCCCGCTGCCGCTCGTGCCCCTCGCGTTCGACCCGCCGGAGCAGACCCGCTACCACCCGACCCCCGACTACGACCTCGCCACCGGTGCGTCGTCGCGGGTGACGTGGCCGCGAGGAACGCTCGGGTTGAATGCTCTCCCGTTGATCTTCCCGCCGGTAGGTCCGCGGTGAGGCCCGCGATTGACCGGGTCACGTGCGCCGGCCACGGCCTGTGTTACATGGTGGCTCCCGACCTTTTCACCGACGACGAGAACGGCTACGGGCGCGTGATCAGCGATGGAGAGCTGACCGACGACGTCATGCCCGCCGCCCGCCGCGCCGTCGGGTCGTGCCCTGAGCGGGCCATAGCGATCATCGGCGAGAACGCGCGTGGCTAGCTTCGGCTACCTCCTCGACGCCTGTCCGCTGCGCACCCAGCGCCTCATGCTGCGCGGGGCCCCGGCTCGTCGGCCCAGGTAGCGGCCCGGAGCCTGCGCCTCCTCTGTCTCGCGATGCATCCACCGGGCATCCACCGGGTATCCGACGTCCCCCGAACAACGTCCACCGACCACCACTGAGGAGTAAGAGATGCGGCTGCAGGACAAAGTGGTTCTGATCACCGGCGCCGGGGCAGGACTGGGACGGGAGAGCGCTTTACTGTTCGCCCGGGAAGGCGCCTCCATCGTCGTCACCGACAAGATCACCAGGCGGGCCGAGGATGCCGCGGCGCTCATCGCGGAGCGCGGCGGCAAGGCCGTGGCCCGCACCCTCGACGTTCGCTCCGAGGCTGACGTCGAGGCCGGCGTGCGTGCCGCGGTCGAGGAGTTCGGCCGCCTCGATGTCATGTTCGCCAACGCGGGCATCCCGCCGAAGGGCTTCGGCCGGATCCCGCTGGAGGACGTCACGGCCGAGGGCTGGGACGACGTCCAGCATGTGCTGCTGCGCGGCGTGTTCTTCGCGATCAAGCACGCGACGCGGGTCATGAAGGGGCAGGGCGGCGGGACCATCGTCGTCACCTCGTCCGCCAGCTCGCTCGTCGCCTACCCCGGCTTCGGGTCGTACGGCGCCGCCAAGGGCGGGGTCAACAGCCTTGTCCGGCACGCATCCATCGACCTTGGCAAATACGGCATCCGGGTGAACGCGTTGTGCCCGACCCACGGCATGTCCGTCAACTTCATGCTGCCGCCCGAAGCCGAGGTCCTGGGGCTGTCCTATGAGGAGGCGGCCGGACCGTGGGACCCCGCCGTGTCGCCGATCCCGCTTAAGCTCGACCGGCCACCCCGGCTCGCCGACAACGCCGCGGTCGCGCTGTTCCTGGCCTCCGACGACTCGGCGTACATGTCCGGCGTGTGCTTGCCGGCGGTCGACGGCGGATCGCTCTCCCGGGTGGCGATGTACTTCGACGACTCGTGGCAGGACGAGTTGCCGACCGACGAGTTGCCGACCGGCGACTAGCCGGCCCGCCGCTCCTGGCCGGTCCGGCCAGTCTGATGCACGTGATCGTCCGGCCGCCGTGGGCACCGCTCTGCGCCCCGTGGGGCCCTCGCCGTCCGCGGTGATGCTCGGATGATCGCTCCCACCCCGCACCCCACCTGGAGGAGTCCCGATGCGTGATGACGTCGTTGAGATCCTTTACAGCGAGATGGAGCCGGCGTTAAGGGCGATGATCGCCTATGAGTCGAATGGTGCGTTCGACGTGCGGGCCGCCCAGTCGATCATCGATCGGCTCCGCCGGGAGTCGCCGGTCGTGCGCTGGGACATGGGCGTCGGCTTCTTCCTGATGGACGACGTCGTGGCCGCGGGCCGTCATCCCGCGCTGGTGTCGAGCCACCCGGATACCTGGCTTCCGTTGGGGATGGGTTCGCGCGGGCCGCTGCCTCCGTTGCACGTGGACGGTGAGGAGCACCGCCGTTACCGCCGGCTGCTCGATCCGTTGCTGGCGCCGAAGAAGGTCGCGCCGATGGAGTCGGAGATCCGCAAGCTCGCCGACGAGCTCATCGAGGGGTTCGTGGCCGACGGCCGGGTGGAGCTGCATGACGCTTTCTGCGTGCCGCTGCCGTCCACGATCTTCCTGACGCTGTTCGGGATGCCGCTGGCGGACATGGATTTCCTCGTTGCGATGAAGGATCGCATCCTCAAGAACGAGGGAACGACCATGGAGGAGAAGGACGCGATCGGCGTCGAGGCCGGCGACCGGATGCGGGAGCGGCTCCGGCAACGGCTGGACGAGCGCCGCCGGGAAGGCGCCCCCCGGGACGACCTGATCGGTGAGTTCATGAGGTTCGAGCTCGACGGCGAGCGGCTGTCCGACGACGAGATCGTCAACATCATGCACCTGTTCACGATCGCCGGGCTCGACACCGTGACGTCGTCGCTGTCGTGCCTCTTCGCGTGGTTCGCGGCCCATCCGGACAAGCGGCGCCGCGTCGTTGCCGACCCGTCAATGCTGCCGGCCGCGATCGAGGAGCTGATGCGTTTCGAGAGCCCCGTGCCGGCCAGCGGACCCCGCTGGGCCACCGAGGACACCGAGATCAACGGCGTCCCGGTCCGCCGGGGCGAGATGGTCTTCCTGTGCTGGGCCAGCGCCAACGTCGATCCCGCCACCTTCGAGTCGCCCCTCGAAGTGCGGCTTGACCGTCCCGCCAACCGGCACATCGCCTTCGCCTCCGGCGTGCACCGCTGCCTCGGCTCGCACCTGGCCCGCCTCGAGCTGCGCACCGCCGTCGACCAGTTCCACCGCCGGATCCCCGACTACTGGATCACCCCCGGCGAGGAGCCACGCTACGAGCTCGCCGGCGTACGCCAAGCCAGGTACCTGCCGGTGACCTTCACCGCCGCCCGCTGACCCACCGACCGCAGTTCACCGCCCTTCAGGTCGCACTGAAAGGCTGTGAACTGCGACCCCACCCACAGAAAAGTTCCCGCCTGCTCGTGGTCGAGGTCGGCTCCCGGTACGTGCACATCCTGAAGGGATGCACGACAACGTTGCACCGGCACCTAGATCTGACGTGTACGCCGGACCCTCGGGCGCCCTGCGCCAGCTACTCCTGCCTGG
>NZ_CAUVXO010000370.1:0-5260 GCF_963555865.1 Protofrankia sp. Cr1 | reverse complement strand
GGCGAGCCCGGAGTCACCCGCGGTGACACCTTCGTGCCGGGGGCGTCCCGTGGCATCCGCAGGTCCCGGACGACGGACGGGGCCTGCTGGGCCCGGGTGCCGTCATCCTGCGAGCCCGGCGCAGCGCCCGAAGCCGCCGACATCCGCCCGTCATCGTGGGCCTCCTTGCTCCGGCCAGAGGGCTGCTCCGACCGTGGCGAGGAAGATCCACGCAAGGCCGGCGACCGGGTGGTCCGGTCGTCATCGCTGCTGCTCACGGTCCATCTCCCGCCATGCCCGGCCCGACGCCGACCACTTAGGCTGAGTCTCCCCCGCCGGGACTGGTCGTCGAACCGTTGTCCGAGTTGTCGTCAGCATCAGCATTGCGCGCCACCCCGACGACCTGGACGCCGGCCTCCAGATCGATGAGCCGGACGCCCATGGTCTGCCGCTGGGCCCGCCGGACGTCACGTGCGACGGTGCGCAGCACGCCACCGTTGGACGTGATGGCGTACAGCTGATCGTCCTGGCCTACCACCAGGGCACCGACCAGTCCGCCGCGAGTGGAGACGATCTTCGCGGTCAGGACGCCCTTGCCACCGCGTCCCTGCACCGGATATTCGCCCAGGGACGTCCGCTTGGCGTAGCCCCCGCTGGTGGCGACCAACAGATTGGCTTCCGAGCTCGGCGGCACGACCTCCATCGCGAGCAGTTCGTCGTCGGAGTCGAAACGCATCCCGATGACACCCGAGGTGGCACGGCCCATCGGGCGGAGCTGCTCGTCGTCGGCGTGGAACCGGATCGACTGGGCTTGGCGGCTGACCAGCAGCAGATCGTCGCCCGCGGACACGAGCCGGGCCGCGATCAGCTCGTCGTCGTCACGCAGGTTGATGGCGACCAACCCACCGGACCGGTTCGAGTCGAACTCGGCCAGCGCGGTCTTCTTGCACAGCCCGCGCCGGGTCGCGAGGACCAGGTAGGGCGCCGCGTCATAGTCGTTGATCGCGATCACTTCGGCGATCCGCTCGTCCTGACCGAACGCGAGGATGTTCGCCACGTGCTGGCCCTTGGCCGTTCGGGCCTGTTCGGGCAGCTCGTGCGCCTTGGCCCGGTACACCCGTCCCTTGTTGGTGAAGAACAGCAGCCAGTGATGGGTGGTCGTGACGAAGAAGTGCTCGACGATGTCGTCCTCGCGCAGCGCAGCGCCCTGCACGCCCTTGCCGCCACGGCGCTGTGACCGGTAGAGGTCGGTCTTCGTTCGCTTGGCGTAACCACCGCGGGTGACGGTGACCACGACGTCCTCGCGGGCGATCAGATCCTCGACGGACATGTCGCCCTCGAACGGGACGAGCCGTGTCCGCCGCTCGTCACCGAACCGGTCGACGATCTCGGTGAGCTCCTCGCCGATGATCTCCCGTTGCCGGGTCGGCGAGGCAAGGATCGCCTCCAGTTCGGCGATCTTCGCGCGCAGCTCGGCCGCCTCATCGATGATCTTCTGGCGCTCGAGCGCGGCGAGCCGGCGCAGCTGCATGTCCAGGATGGCGACCGCCTGGATCTCCGACAGGGAGAACCGCTCCATCAACTGCCCGCGCGCGGCGTCCGCCGACTCGGCGTTGCGGATGAGGTTGATCACCTCGTCCAGATGGTCGAGCGCGATCAGCAGGCCCTCGAGGACGTGCAGGCGCTCGCGGGCCTTGCGCAACTGGTAGCGGGTCCGACGGACGATGACGTCGACCTGGTGGTCGACGTAGAAGCGCACCATCTGGTCCAGCCGTAGCGTGCGCGGCACCCCGTCGACGATCGCCAGCATGTTCACGCCGAACGTGTCCTGTAGCTGGGTGTGCTTGTACAGGTTGTTCAGGACGACCTTCGCGACCGCGTCCCGCTTGAGATCAATGATCAACCGTTGGCCGGTACGCGCCGAGGTCTCATCCCGGATGTCGGAGATGCCGCTGACCCGGTTGTCCCGGACGAGTTCGGCGATCTTCTCCGCGAGATTGTCGGGGTTGACCTGGTAGGGCAGCTCGGTGACGACAAGCTGGGTCCGGCCCTTGTTCTCCTCCACCTGCACGACGGCCCGCATGCGGATGCTGCCGCGCCCGGTGCGGTAGGCGTCCTCGATGCCCTGGCGGCCGACGATGAGTCCGGAGGTGGGGAAGTCCGGCCCCTTGATCATCCCGAGCAGCGCTTCGAGCAGTTCTTCGTCGGTCGCGTCGGGGTTCGTCAGGAACCACTTCACCCCGGCAGCCACTTCGCGCAGGTTGTGCGGGGGGATGTTGGTCGCCATCCCGACCGCGATGCCACCGGCACCGTTGACCAGCAGGTTGGGAAACCGGCTGGGCAGGATTGTCGGCTCCTGCGAGCGGCCGTCGTAGTTGGCGGCGAAGTCGACCGTGTCCTGGTCGATGTCGCGCAGCATCTCCATGGCCAGCTGCGCGAGTCGTGACTCGGTGTAACGCATTGCGGCCGGCGGGTCATTGCCCGGTGAGCCGAAGTTCCCGTTACCGTCGACCAACGGATAGCGCAGCGACCACGGCTGGGCCAGCCGCACCAACGTGTCGTAGATCGCGGAGTCGCCGTGCGGGTGGTAGTTACCCATGACATCACCGACGACACGCGAACACTTGAAGTACCCGCGGTCCGGGCGGTAGCCACCGTCATACATCGCGTACAGGACGCGCCGGTGCACGGGCTTGAGGCCGTCGCGGACCTCCGGCAACGCCCGGCCGACGATGACCGACATCGCGTAGTCGAGGTACGACCGCTGCATCTCGACTTCGATACCGATGGGTTCAACCCGATCGCCTGGCGGCGGAGGCAGTACGTCGGTCACGCGGGTCCTTCCAGACAGGGGTGGTGAGGACGGTCAGCCGTGCGCGGTGCAAACTGTCCAGTATTTCCGATATATCTGATATGGGCTATTTTTGATATGGGCTAAATGTCGAGGAAGCGGACGTCCTTGGCGTTGCGCTGGATGAACGAGCGCCGCGCGTCGACGTCCTCACCCATCAGGATGGAGAAGAGCTCGTCCGCCACGGCTGCGTCGTCCAACGTCACCTGCAGCAGAATGCGGCGCTCCGGGTCCATGGTGGTGTCCCACAGCTCGGTCGCGTTCATCTCGCCGAGACCCTTGAAGCGCTGGATCGCGTCCTTGGGCAGCTTGCGCCCAGCCTCGACGCCGTGCGTGATCAGACCGTCGCGTTCGCGGTCGGAGTAGGCGTACTGCCAGTCCTCGCGACCCCATTTGATCTTGTAGAGCGGCGGCTGGGCGAGGAAGACATATCCGGCCTCAACCAGCGGACGCATGAACCGGAAGAGCAGCGTCAGCAGCAACGTCCGGATGTGCTGACCGTCGACGTCCGCGTCCGCCATCAGCACTATCTTGTGATAGCGCAGCTTGGTCGCGTCGAAGTCGTCGTGGATGCCGCAGCCGAGCGCCTGGATCAGCGCCTGGACCTCGGTGTTCTTCAGTACCCGGTCGATCCGGGCCTTCTCGACGTTCAGGATCTTGCCACGCAGCGGCAGGATCGCCTGGAACTTCGAATCGCGGCCACCCTTGGCCGAACCGCCCGCCGAATCCCCCTCGACGATGTAGACCTCACAACGCTCCGGATCGGTATACTGACAGTCAGCGAGCTTGCCCGGTAGGCCTGTCCCGCCGAGCAGACCCTTACGACGGGTCAGGTCGCGAGCGGCGCGAGCGGCGATCCTCGCCCGCTGAGCGTCCATCGCCTTACTGACGATCGCCCGCGCCTCGACCCGGTTGGCCTCAAGCCAGTCCTTCAGCGCCGCATAGCACATCTCCTGGACGAACCGCTTGGCTTCGCTGTTGCCGAGCTTGGTCTTGGTCTGTCCCTCAAACTGCGGCTGCGCCAGCTTCACCGAGATGATCGCGGTCAGGCCCTCGCGGATGTCGTCCCCGGCCAGGCGCTCGTCGGGGTTCTTGCCGTTGGCCTTCGGTGGCTTGAGCAGGTTCTGGTCCTTGGCGTAGGCGTTGACCGCGCTGGTCAGAGCCGCGCGGAAGCCTTCCTCGTGGGTGCCGCCCTCGTGGGTGTTGATGGTGTTGGCGAAGGTGTAGACCGACTCGTTGTAGCCGGCGTTCCACTGCATCGCGAGCTCGGCCTCGATGCCGGTGCCCTTGGAATCCAGCGATATGACCGTCTTGTGAATCGGGTCCTTGCTGGCGTTGAGATGATCGACGAAGTCGACGAGCCCGCCCGTATAGCAGTAGGTGACCTCTTCAGGCTCCTCGGGACGCTCGTCGCGCAGGCTGATCGTCAGCCCCTTGTTCAGGAACGCCATCTCCTGCAGCCGGCGGGTGAGAGTCTCGTATTTGTAGTCGGTCGTCTCGAAGATCGTGTCATCCGCCCAGAAGGTGACGACCGTACCGGTCTTCCTCGTCGGCGCGCCCTTGGCCAGTGGTGCGGCCGGACGGGTGTTCGCATACGGCTGGAACCAGGTGAAGCCCTCGCGGCGGATCTCGACCTCCAGGCGGGTGGACAGCGCGTTCACCACGCTCACGCCGACCCCGTGCAGACCGCCGGACACCGCGTAGGACTTGCCGTCGAACTTCCCACCGGCGTGCAGGGTGGTCAGGACGACCTCGACCGCCGGACGCTTCTCGGTCGGATGCTCACCCACCGGGATGCCACGGCCATTGTCTGCGACCCGCACGCCACCGTCGGCGAGCAACGTGACATTGATCGTGTCGCAGTAGCCGGCGAGCGCCTCGTCCACAGCGTTGTCCACAACCTCGTACACAAGGTGATGGAGACCGCGTTCCCCAGTAGAGCCGATGTACATACCCGGACGCTTGCGAACCGCGTCGAGACCCTCAAGAACCTTGATCGAACTTGCATCGTAGGTCACGCGGTATGTCCCCTCGTCCTCGACTGCGAACTACGCGAGAAGCGTCTCCTGATTCTACCTGGCCCTTCCACCAGGAAGACTGTGGGTGGCCCCTGGCATGCGCGCAGCGCCCCGCACAGCTTTCCGTCGAACCCCAGTACGCGACTTCCCCCGGATGGCGCCTCCGGCGCGATCCAGGGGACCCCGACACCTACGGCGACACCTACCGTCGGCCGCTCAGCCGTAGGTGTCGCGGGGACCGCGCCCGCCGGACGCATGCAGGGGGCCGTGCCGCCAACTGGGCGTGGTCGGACCTCGGACCACGATTCGGCGTACCACTTCCGGCCCAAGCTCCTTACTTAGAGTAACCAAAAGTTGTCGGGACAACAGCCGCAGCTGCGTTGCCCAGGCGGTTGACTCGGCGGCCAGCTCG
>NZ_CAUVXO010000369.1:0-5270 GCF_963555865.1 Protofrankia sp. Cr1 | reverse complement strand
GCTAGGGCCTGCCAGGGTGGCGGCCGAATTTCAGGGCCGCCGCCTACAGATGTCACCGCCACAGGCAGTGGGCAGTGGACCCCAACTCGGCTTGGGGTCCACTGCCTGTGTTCAGTATGCCGGCGTGCGGCAAGGCGACGGTTTCCTTCGGACAGCTCGATCTGATCGATACCAAGCCGCCCGCCCGGCGGCCGGCGCCGCTCCTCAGGACCGCCGCGCCTACGTTCGGCGTCTTCCGATACGGCGGCGTCGGGGGTCGACCGCCCATCGCAGCCCGGCCCGGGTCCTTTGCGCCTCGATTTTCTCCGCTCGCAATACCCGACAACGCACCCGCGGTGCTGGTCTGCGCCAACGCATTCGACCGCCTGACCACCGATCTATCCGCTGAGGGTCTTTCGGCGGAGAAAGCGCGGGAACGAGCCGGGTCGTTTCTCACCTCAACCTTGGTGCACGAGCACACGCATGCGGTCCTCGCGACCGGTCTCGACCAGCAGGGCCTCGTCGCAGCCACCGTGGGGACGAGACTGTGGTCGACGGGAAGAAAATTGAACGAGGCTCTGACCGCGTGGACGCAGCGCCACTTTCATCGAGATAACCCAGCCGCGTTCAAAGAATGCACCCGCTACATAGAGACCGATGACTACCCGGCCTGGCCCTACCGCGGCGCGGCTACGCTTGAACGTCTCTTCGCCGATGACGGGCTGGCCGCGATTCGCCGTTTCGTACGCATGTTGCGCGAGGCCCCGGACATCGCCCAACGCGAATTCCACGCACTTGTACGGACATGACGTCGAGACGCGCACTCGGCACGGTCCCCCAGGAACGAAATGGGTTGTGGTCGGGACCTCAGAGGTCGAGGAAGTAGCGCAGCACCTTGCGGATGGTGGCGAGCGTTGCACCGTCCACGGTTCCTAGCCTCGCTCATTTACGCCATGATCGGCTTCGGTTCTGGTCTTGTCACTCGCTGTTTTGATGTTGGTTTTCGGTGTGTGGGCAGGGGTGGGTGCCTGACTGTCGGGCCGGGTGGGCGCCGGCTCGACGGGCCGGAAGCGGTCCTTTCGTCTCGTCGGGGCGGTGGGGGTGTGTCGGTCGGGGGCGGGCAGGGCCTGGATGCGGGTGAAGGCGGTGGCCAGGGCGTCGGCCCAGGGCCGGGTTTCGGGGATGCGGAGCCGGCGGCGGCGCTGGCCGTGGATGATCCGTCCGGCGGTGTGCAGCAGCCGGTAGCGGACGGTTTCGGGTTCGGCTTTCGCCAGCTCACCGTCCAGGCCGAGGAGGGCCGGCCAGGCCAGCAGGTCGAAGGCCATACCGACGGCGACGCACCACACGCTGCTGATCGTGAATTTGTGGGATGGGAGCCGGCGCAGGCCGGTGTCCTTGCCGCAGCGGATACGGGATTCCGCCCGGGCCTGGACGCGGTGGCAGGCCTCCAGGAACGGGATCTGTCCGGTGGGCAGGTTGGTGGCGGTGACCTGGAAGCGGAAGCCCTCGTGCTGTTCGAACAGTGACAGCAGATCGTCACGGTACGGTTCGGGGATCTGGGTGATCGCCTCGTCGAGGACGGCGATGTTGTCGGCCGCGGTGTTCGCGCCTGCCCGACCCGGCCGGGGCCGGATCACTACTGTGTTCCCCAGATCCCGGCCACCGTCACCCGCCACGTCGGTCAGCACCCGGCCCCGATCGTGCGTGGGGAACTGGCGGGTGCCCGCCGGCGCCGCCGACCGCGACCGACAGCCCCTTCGACCAGCCCGTAGACTTCGCCTGGGAAGTACCTCTTGATTCCGTTGACGACATGGACTTCAGACACCCGTATCGTCCCAGCTCAGAGGCACTTTTCCGTTCCCGGCCCGCCACGACCGATTAGATCAACAGCAATTGGCGTGAATAGCCGAGGCTAGGATTGGCCAGATTGTGGGTGGCCGAGCGAAGCGCCTAACGCAGTGTGGACGCGAGTGCCTGACAAGCCGTTGAGCTGCTTTTTTGGCCTTCGAGATTCGGAGCATGGGCGAATGGACGAAACCGTTGGCTGGGCAGTGGACGACACCGTTGGCTGGGCAGTGAGCGTGCCCCGAGGCTACCGAGTTGATACTTGGCGCGTGGTGGAGCCGGTCGCCAGCGGAAGCTGGGGCAGTGTCTACTGCGGCGAACTGGTAGCACCGGACGGCCCCGTGGCCGAAGCGGGCGTTGCCGTCGCTGGCACTGACGCCCAGGAAACCCCCGCCGCATCTGGTGCATCTCGCGCGCCTGATATCCCTGATACCGCCGGGCTGCCCACGCAAGCGGCGCTGAAGTTCATTCCGACCGGTACGCTTTCCGTCCGGCAGCTCGCGCACGTGAAGGCGATGGTCACTCGCGAAACCGAGCTCCACCGCAGGCTGCGTCATCCTCGCCTCGTCCGGCTTTACCAGGCGCTGACCGTCGATGAAGCGGACCGGCCCGATCTGGACGGCGCGACTGTGCTCGTGATGGACATGGCCGACGAAAGCCTCGATGACCTGGTACGTCGTTCGCATGGGCCGGTCCCAGACGCCGAGCACCTGATCGTACAGGTGTGCGAAGGAATTGCGTTCCTTCATTCTCGAGAGTGGATCCACGGCGATCTCAAGCCGGCGAACATCTTGCGGATGGCGGACGGGTCAATTCAACTGTCCGACTTCGGTCTGGCCGCCGAACTCGACGGAACTCATGGCTACCTGCCGCGATACGGCTCGCTGGACTACGCCCCCGCCGAACGCTTCGCCGTACCGCTGACCGAGCGTGGTGCAGCGGTCCGTACCACGCTGGATGTCTGGGCGCTCGGGGTCACTGCGCACATCCTGCTTGCTGGCCGTCATCCCTTCCCAGGTCTGACGGTCCGCGCGCGGGTCGCGGCGGTATCGGAGTATGTCGCGGGCCGCTGCGGCCTGTCGCTCGCTCCCGAAATCTCGCCCGGCTGGCGTGCGTTTGTGGCGGACTGTCTCGCACAGGACCACGAAACGCGACGCCTTCACACCGCGGAGGACCTGCTCGGGCGGGCGAGGCGGCTCGCCGAAACCGGTGGATCACCTGATGCGGATGCGTCACCGGCGCCCGGCCCCGCGATCGCGGCCACCATTGCTGGCACCGCGCCATCGCCGACCGAGGGTCAGTCGGGCACGTCGCTACCGGATACGCAGCTGCCTGAAATACATGGGGCTGACCGCCACGGGACCGTTTCACCTGGACCATCGCGACGAAGACCCCGCATGAGGGTCGCGGTGGGTGCGGCTGGTTTGCTCCTGTCGGCAGCAGCGGCAATCACGATCACAATGGTTATCTTGCCTGGAGGCGAACAGCCCACTCCCCTCGGCACCAGGCCGCCGTCGGTGGCCAGCGAGAGCGGCGGTGCGGACGTGGCGCGCTGGCTCAATACCGAGGCCGGAATACCAGCCGAGTACTACCGCCTGATCATCCAGGCCGGCACCATATGCGACGACCCGCACATCAGCCCCGCACTGGTCGCGGCGATGCTCGAGGCGGAGAGCGGCTTCGACCCAAACCTGAGTGACCCCGCAGGTGACGAATACGGTATAGCTCGCTGGACACCACATGTGCTTCAATACTACCTCCCGCCCGGACAGCGCAGCGAGACGCCCAAGCCGCCGTTCTCGCCGGAGGAATCGATCCCCGCCGTAGGGCGCTATCTATGCGTTCTCGCCCCACAACTCGAAGAGGTTCCGGGCGCCCCCGAGCTTCTGCTGGCGGCTGCCTACCGGTCCTCCGCGGACCACGTCCGCGCTGCGGGAGGGATCCCCGCTCGTTGGGTGAAATACACCGAACGGGTGACCCAGAACCTAGTCAGGTACCGACCGCGAGGCCAGACGGGCTGACCCGGAGCGATGGCGAGGCGATTGCGCGCTGGACGAGTGCGGCGGGCAAGTCATGGTCAAGCAGCGCGATGTGCTCGACGCGCACGAGGTCAAAACGCAGCGCGAGGGACACCAACGCCGCTCGCTGCCAGTCCGCCCGAGCACCGGGGACGTCGGCTGAAGGTCTGCGGATCCTAAGCTTGGTGCGGGCGAGGTAATCGATGTGGAAGCCCACGGCGCTGCGGCTGAGATCGCCGCAGTCGGGGTGCTTTGCCAGCCGGCGGACGACATCAGGTACTGACGGGATGACCGCCGACGCGCCGTCGCGAAGCCGAGGTTCGCACAACGCCACGAGAACCAGGAAGTACTTGGCGGTCTGGTCGAGTGGATAGGCCGAGGTCGTCGCATCCGGTCCGGCCGGCGCGATGGGCGACTGGTCGAGGTATGTGTGCTGATGCGCGAAGACAAGGAAACTGACCCGGGTAACACCCGCTGGAAGGACGACACGAGAAAACTCGAACGGCACCGGCATGTCCAGCCGTCGTGGCGCGACCTTGACAAACTCGCCGCCACCCTCGGGATTCTCGACCACGTAGGTTCGGTCGGGCGAGAGGTTGCTGATTGTCCAGAAGTCCTCGGTCGCCCGGACGCGGCCGGCCGTTCGGGACACGCCTGGGTGGCTGAGTTCGATGTCCACAGGATGACCTCGCCCGCCCCGCCCGAATATCGCTTCCTCGCCCGATCCGAGTTCGCGTACCAGGGGTGACGGGGCTAATGCATGATTAGCCGTCGGGTCTTGGGGAACCTGTACCAGGACCGTGTTCACACCGACTCCTTAGCCATGGCACTGGAAGATGATCGCATATCAGTGTGTCACGGCGGCAGCCGTGGCGGGACGGGATCCGGGGCCACCTGGCCTAGTTTCACCCCGCATCCCGGCGGTGACCCCCGCCTACCGGCGGCCGCCGCTCTCATCGATCACATGACATCGAGTCCATTAGCCCAGGGCCTTTCAGTAGGCCTGATCGCGAGAGCGCGCCGCGGAAATGGAAGTTTCCCTCTACCTGGACGATGGGCTTGTCTAAGGACCATCGTCCAGGCGAGGGCGTACCCGCAGGGTGAAGCGTAACTTCCTCGCGTCCTCGTTCCACGCAGCCCGCTCGGCTACATGTGGTTGTACCAGCTCTGGTTCTTGCCGCTGTTGCACTCCCATGTGCGGAGGCCGCCGTCTAAGGTCTGGTCAAGGCAATGACCGGTGGCCTGGTTCTGGAATCTGCGGGTCTTGTCGGCCCAGTACACGACCCACCAGCTCTGGTTTTCGCTGCTGTTGCACACCTCTGATGAGATGCTGCCGATACTGAAGCTGTCGTTTATGCAACGTCCGGTGTCGACGTTCCCCAGGCGGACTGTGCCGTCCCCCCACTGGTGAACGACCCAGCGTTGATC
>NZ_CAUVXO010000368.1:1755-5971 GCF_963555865.1 Protofrankia sp. Cr1 | reverse complement strand
ACTGGGTGCGGCCGACGTTCGGCTCGAGGGCGGGACGCTCGACGCGATCGACGCGGTGGTGCGGCCCGGCACCGACATCGCCGGCATCGTCCATCTGACGGGCAATCCGTCCTTGCGCCCCGAGCACCGCCGCCGAACGGCCTAGCCGGCCTGGTGACGGCCGAAGCGGGGGAGCGGCGCCGGGTGCGATACCGGCTCCGCTGCGCGCCCCGCCCCGCCCCGGCCCCGCCCCGCCCCGATGCAGATGGCGCACACGGTGCTGTCTGAGCTCGGCAGCCACACGTCGTCCAGGACGGTGTCAGTGGTCACCGTGGCGCGGTGCACTGGACGGTCGACAACGGGATCACCAACCCGCTGGTCGGCACCGATTACGCCAATCTCGGTACGGCCGACCCGGTGCGTCACCACTACACCGGCCGGGTTTAGCTTGCAATTTAAGGTTACTGTCGGTGACAGTTGTCCGTTTTGGTGGTCTTGCGGTGCGGTGGGCTGGGGGCCTTCGGCCGGTTCTTCGAGCCCTTGGGCCGCCCCGAACCTTAAATTGCAAGTTAAGCCCTGACGCTCCAGCGCATGGACCACCCGGATGCCTCGGACGGATGGCGCTGGCGGCGTCAGGCCGCCACGGTGACGGACAACTCCCGAGGAACCCCGAACTCCTCGATCAGGCCGACGAGCGCCTCGCGCGGGCCGTCCAGCGCGTCCTGCTCGGTGGCGATGACGAAGCGCCGATGCCCCGCGTGGTCTCCGGGTGGGTCGGGTCCCGGCTGTGTGGGTTGGCTTGTCGGTGGGTGTCGGTACGGTTACGGTCATGTCGAGTCCGTCCACGCCTCATGACGCGGTGTTCCGCCGGATCCTGGGGACGCCGTCGAACGCGGCGTCGCAGTTGCGTGCGGCGCTGCCGCCGGAGGTGGTGGCCCGGCTCGACCTGGACCGGCTGGCGCTCGTGCCTGGGAGCCTGGTCGACGCCACGCTGCGGTGGCGGCACACCGACCTGCTGTTCACCGCGCCGCTGGACGGCCGGGAGGCGTTCGTCTACGTGCTGGTCGAACACCAGAGCAGCAACGATCCGCTGATGGCGTTCCGGATGCTGCGCTACGTCGTGCGGATCTGGGACCGCTACCTGGCCGACCGTCCGAAGGCGAGCCGGCTGCCGGCGGTGGTCCCGCTGGTGGTGCACCACGACCAGCAGGCATGGACGGCGCCGGTGGAGGTGGCTGACCTGGTCGACCTGGACCCGGGCCTGGCCGAGGCGTGGCGGGAGCACCTGCCCCGGTTCCGGTTCCTCCTGGACGACCTGGTCCGGGTCGACGTGGAGGCGTTGCGGGAACGGCCGTTGACGCCGTCGGTGCGGATGACCATGCTCCTGTTAAAGATCGCTCCGGGGAACCCGTCGCTGGCGAAGGAGCTGGGGGCGTGGGTCGACGAGCTGCGGGCGGTGCTCGATGGTCCGGACGGCAGGGAGGAGTTCGCGACCCTGCTGCGTTACATTGAGCTGGTCGGGGAAGCGGAGTCCCGTGACCAGCTGCACGACCTGATCGTCGCCCTTGGTCCCGACGCGGAGGAGGCCTACATGACCATCGCCGAACAGCTCCGCGCCGAAGGCCGTGTCGAAGGCCGCGCTGAAGGCCGTGTCGAAGGCCGTGTCGAGACGCTGGTCCAGCAGCTGACGCTCAAGTTCGGCCCACTTCCCGAGGCAGTGCTTACCACCGTGCGCGACGCGTCCGCGGACCAGCTGCGGACCTGGACCGCCCGCGTCCTGACCGCCGACAGCCTCGACCAGCTCCTCGATTGACCGGCGGGCGCTCCGCCAGGCCGGTCTCCTGGTCGTCGCGCGTCGGCCGTCGAGGTGGCTCACGCGCCCGTGCCGGTTCGTCGAATCCCGTAGCTCGCACGTGCGCCTGGCGTGCTGCGTGCACGGCCCGCGATGAAGGCGATCAGGGGGCGAGGTCGGCCAGCAGCTCGTCGAGCAGAGACTCCTCGTGGACGGCGACGCCTGCTCGGATCATCGCGGCCGCGAGATCCGGATCCCACGTGGTGACCTCGGGTACGCCTGTGAGCGGGAGACCGCCGTCGGCGGTGAGTCTCGCGACCGCCGTCCGATAGTCGGCTGCTGCCATCCTTCAGGGCGTCGCGCCCAGTGCGAGAAGACGTGCCGCGATCGCGATTCCTGGCCAGTCAAAGTCACCGTGATAGCGGACCGGGGCGCCGTCGCTGACCAGCGCCCGTACCAGACGTGTGCCGACCTCAGCCGGGTTGCCGGAGAGGCAGACCAACGGTGCTGAGAGCCCCGCTCGGGCGGCGGGCTGGAGGACCTGTGGGTTCTCGCAGAGGGACACTACCTGGCCGCCCGGACGCAGACACACCTCCCCGACGCGTTCACCGGCGGCGGGTTGGTCGAACGCTGCCAGACGGCCGCCGCATGAGCCCCGTGCCGGAGGGCACTTCGGCACGGGCAGACAATCACGGGTCATGACGCTGTCTGCTGCGGTACGTGATTCCGTGGACGCCTATCTGCTAGCGGTCGATGCCATTGATCCCGATCTCGTGGAAGGCTTCTACGTGATCGGGTCCGCGGCCCTGGACGATTTCCGTCCCGGGGCCAGCGACGTCGATTTTGTCGCTGTCACCACCCAAGGGGTCGAAGAATCGACCGAAGGCCCTCTGTCCGCCGCACCGGAAGACCACCAAAACGGACACAAGTCGCAGAGAGTAACCTTAAATCCCAAGTTTAGAGCGCCCGGCAATAGGGGACGCGGCGTCGCGGCGTCGCGGGGCTGGGGCACGCATTTCGCTTCGTTGTCGTCGGCCCAGGTAGAACACCGCTACCTGGGCCTCCTCCGCCTCGCGATCTACGCACCCCAGTCCCGCTCCTTGATCCACGCCCCTATTGCCGGGCGCTCTTATTCCCCGTCGGTGACGTTCGACTCGGATCATGACAGTGCGACGTTGGTGTTCTCCGGTTACAACACCCCGCAGCCGCTGCCGTCGACCAGCAAGATTTTTGGGCTGCCGACCCCGAACTACGCGCCGGTTGCTACCCAGGCCGACGACTACCGCACCATCCTGACCGTCACGCTCACTCACAATCGTGGGCGTGGCTGGTTCGACCGTTCCGGTGGCGACAGCCACGGCGGCGGTCGTAACGACTGGTAGATATCGGGGCTGCTGCATCCGATTCGGTGCTGAAGGTCGGTCTTACCGTGACCTTCAGCACCGAGCCCGTCACCGCCAGCGGCATGACGTGCGCCTTTCCCGTGCGATCCATACCCCCATCAAGCGGTTCTATCCGGGCTCATCCACAGGCTTCGATCATCGCTCCTGGCGGACGTGACAGGTCCCGTGGCGGCAGGTGACGGGTGGTGGTCAGGCAGCATGGTGGTGGACCCCGACAGCGCTGTCGTGTCCACGGGCCCATCGGGCAGAGTCGACGTTGAGGAGAAGGCGACCGTGACCGGACAGCACCCTGACCCGACGTCGCCGGGCGTTTGCCAGGATGGGGAGGGCGAGGTGCGGCTGTCCGCCACGGCCGTGGCCGTGCCGATCATGGGGGTCTCGGGTGGGGTGTTGCCGGTCCAACCTGCCCGGGGGTTGCCTGGCCGGGACGCGGACCCGGACGCGGACCCGGACGAGGCGTTTCAGCGCTGCGTCGCAGTTGGCGGTGTGACCCGGTGCGCGGCGCGGACCCGGCTGTACCGGGAGGGAAAACTGGAGCTGGAGGGTTTCCCCGTCGCGGACATCAGTGACTACATCGACGGGGATGACGTGACGGTCTGGTTGGATCTGCACAGCCCTGACCGGGCGGATCTGGCTGTCCTGAGCGAGGAGTTCGGTCTACACCCGCTGGCGGTCGAGGATGCCGTGAACGTGCATCAGCGGGCGAAACTCGACCGGTATGCGGATCATTTGTTTGTGAGCGCCTATGGTGCGCGGTTGGATCCGGTGACCGGTACGGTCGTCACCAGCGAGATGGCGGTCTTCGTCACCGAACGGGCTCTCATCACCGTCCGCAAGGATGACGGGTTCGATATTGAGGCGGTCATGGAACGGTGGGACGCCAACCCCGACCTTGTCGGCCATGGTGTGGGCTACCTTCTCTACGGCCTGCTTGATGTTGTTGTTGACGGCCATTTCGAAGCGGTACAGGCTCTCGATGCCGCGATCGAGGACCTGGAGGACACCTTGTTCGCCGATGTTCCCCAGGGAGCTCTCGTCCAGC
>NZ_CAUVXO010000368.1:0-1058 GCF_963555865.1 Protofrankia sp. Cr1 | reverse complement strand
GGCGGAGCTTCGAGCTACGCAAGAGCCTGGTGCTCACCCGCCGGGTCGTCCTGCCGATGCGCGAGGTCGTCAACGCGTTGATGCGTCGCGATCTGCACATCGTCGTCGATCCGATGCAGCCCTATTTTCAGGACGTCTACGATCATGTCCTGCGGGCCAGTGAATGGACCGAAAGCCTGCGTGATCTCGTGACCACGATCCTGGAGACGAACCTGACCATTCAGGGCAATCGTCTCAACGAAATCATGAAGAAGCTCACCTCCTGGGCGGCGATCATCGCCGTGCCGACCGCGGTGACCGGTTTCTACGGGCAGAACGTTCCCTACCCCGGCGTCGGCCAGCACTGGGGATTCGCGGTGAGTACCATCGCGATCCTCGCCATCGCCGGCGGACTTTACTTCGGGTTCAAGCGACGCGACTGGCTGTAACAGCATTCTGGGTGGTCAGGCTCGACCCGCCGGGCCGGCACCGGTCACGGGTGAGGCAAGCAGCAGGGGCACGGGCTTTCGAGGACGCTCATCGCACCTCGCATCGTGCGACCCGGTAGGCCGTGCTGGTGCCGGGCGTCCGGGGGAGGGGATGGCCCTGTGGCGGGGGAGGGCTGACACTTCTGGCGCGGCATGTCGGCAGAATCAGTCCTGCGATCTCCGTCCCTTGGAATCTCTGCCCGGGAGTGCTTGCTGATGCCTGCCGCACCGAACAAGGTCAGTGCCAGGATCGTGTTCCTCACTCGTGACCGGGTGCTCCTGGCCAACCGCCGGGGCGAGTCCTGGTACTTCCTGCCCGGCGGGCATGTCGCAGCCGGTGAGACCGTGGAGGTGGCTCTGCGCCGCGAGACCACCGAAGCGACCGGCCTGCACGTCGGTGACCTGCAGTTCCTCGGCTGTGCGGAACACAGCTACCAGGAAAAGGGAATCCGCGTCCACGAACTCAACGTCCTGTTCGTCGCGGAGCTGCCCTGGGGAGCCGAGATCGGCAGCCGCGAGGACGACGTCCACATCACCTCGATCGCGATCGGCAGTCTTGACGGGATCGACCTGCGCCCCGTCTCCCTCACC
>NZ_CAUVXO010000367.1:0-5280 GCF_963555865.1 Protofrankia sp. Cr1 | reverse complement strand
GCGCTGATCAGCCTGACCGCAACCTGGTGCCGGCAGACCGGCAGTCCCTGTGAGCTCGTGACCAGCCCCGCCGGCCGAGGGCTCGGCTACCACGCGCAGTTCGCCGACTGGAACCTGGCTCACCACGTCTGCCCAGGCCCGGTCCGGCTGCGCCAGCTCCTGGACGTCGTCATCCCGGGGGCCGCGGCGGTCCTCGCGGGCCTACCGCCGGCGCCCACTCCGATCGTCGCTCCGCCGCCGGCTCGCCCTGTCGCCCCCGCGTTCCCGCTGCCCGCCGGGCACTGGTACGGGCCACCGGACGCGGATCCGCGGAACCACTCCGGGTTCTATGCCCTCACGGACCGGGTGGGGATCACGCAATGGCAGGGGCAGATGCGTGCCCGCGGCTGGGCGATCGACGTCGACGGGCAGTTCGGCCCACGGACCGCGACGGTCACCTGGGCCTTCCAGGCTGAGAAGGGCCTGGCTGTTGATGGCCGGGTGGGGCCCGTCACCTGGGCTGCGGCGTGGACCGCGGCCCTCACCTGAGGAGCGCCGCATGACCCGCTACCAGCGTGATCTCCTCACCCGGGTTGCCGCCACCGTCGTTGCCGCCCTCCTCGGTCTCGCCACCGCTGAGCTCAGCGGCCTGTCGGTGTGGTGGGCTGTCCCGGCCGCGACGCTGGTGACCTCGGCCCGTGCGCTGGCCACGAGCACCGGCCAGGGTTCCCGGCTGACCTGGGATGTTCTCGAGCGCACCCTCTGGACCGCGGCCCAATCGGCCGCGGCGGTGGTTCCGGTCACCACACTCGGCTGGCCGCCGGAATTGATCATGGTGTTCAGCGGTGCGCTGTCCGCGCTCAAGGGCCTGGCCGCGAGCGGTGTGGGCGATCCCCATACGGCCGCGCTCCTACCGGCAGGGACGGAGGCCACCCGATGAGCGGGATCATCATCGACATCCTGCCCGAGACCGCGGCCAATCCGTGCCGGCTCGGACGGCATCGCGAGCACGACCCGCGCTCCCTGGCCTACGCGGTCGCGGGCCTGCCGCATGGCGCGCTGCAGTCGATCCGCTGGACCCGACGCTGCCCCGTCTTCGACCAGGGCTCCATCGGCAGCTGCACCGGGCAGGCCGCCGCGGGCTGGCTTGGCACCGACACGGCCACCCGCAAGGGCGACCCGGGGATCGTCGAAGACGACGCCCTAGCGCTGTATGAGGCCGCCACCCGACTGGACAACGTGTACCCGCCCGGTCAGTACCCGCCGGACGACACCGGCAGCACCGGGCTCGGCGTGGCGAAGGCGCTGCGCGCCCAGGGGGAGATCACCCGCTACCGGCACGCGTTCGGGCTGCGCGCAGCCCTGACAGCCCTTCAGCGTGGACCGATTCTGTTCGGGACGATATGGCGGGCGGCGATGTTCACTCCGGACCCGGACGGCCGGATCTACCCGGCGGGCACGCCCGCCGGCGGCCACGAGTACCTCATCGACGAGGTCGACGTCGCTCGGGGCCGCATTTGGCTGACGAACTCCTGGGGGCCGTCGTGGGGAGTTGCCGGCCGGGCATATCTCACCTGGGATGACGCGCGGCTTCTACTCGTGTGGGAGGGCGATGTGATCGTCCCGGTGTAGCCGGTCTGGTCACCGGTACCAAACATCAACCGGCACCCCGCCTCACGGCGGGGTGCCGGCTTTTTGGCGTGGGGTCAGCATCCCGGCTGCCGGCCGGGGCGCCGCAGCGGTTCTGCTGTACGACACGATCGGCCCCGGCGAGCACCCGTGTGCGGCAGCTCCATCCACGGGATAGTCGATCAAGATCAACCTTGCTAGGGCGTCCTATAACCGCAGCACGGGATTCCCATGTACCACGCACGCGTGTAGCAAGGCAAGGGTTATTGGCGGGCGGTCAAAATCCGACCAAGATCCTCAGCGCGAGTGAGGCGATCAATCGCCTCGCGATCACCCGCCGCCGCGTCGGCGCGCAGGCGACGACCCTGCGCCTGCAAAGTGTCGATCTTGCTGGGTCCGGCGTAACCGAGATCGTCGGTGAGTGCCTGGCGGCCTCGCCGCCCAACCTCATCAGAGATCCATAGCGCTCGCCAGTCGCTGGCTGCACGGCGCCACAGGACCGGATCCGAGTCCTCCCACAGTCCCGTCCTGGTCTGCGTGGTGTCCATCCGTGCCCCCTTCTCGTGTGACGTCACAGTACCACGCATGAGTGTTGCCGTGCAAGGGTCGAATCCGCTAAGTTGATCTAGGATCGCAGCACGGGATTCCAATGTACCACAGACGCGTGTAACAAGGCAAGTGTTATTGGCGGGCAAAATGAACGAAAGAATCTTTGCTCCCGCCTTGCCATTCCACCACGCATGCGTATAAGATGGTGTCACACCAGAGAGAAGGGAAACAAAATGACCGCCACCACCGCCAAGTACGAGATCCCAGCCCAGCTCCTCACCCAGACCCTCCACCCGGGAGTGATCCTCCACAAGGGGATCTACGTCAACACCGTCTGCTGCGGAGAGGAGTACACCCCCGACAACAGCCTCTGTGTCTTCTGTGACGGTGGCAGAGAGGTCACCTGCGCAGAGTGCGAGGGCGACGGCGCCCTCGAGGATGACACGGACTGCGTCACCTGCGCGGGTGCCGGCACCACCCGCTGCCCCCAGGCCCGCAACCGCTGGGCGCACGAATGATCAAGGGGGGCGCTCCCCGCCCGATTTTGGTCGGACAGGGAGCGATCAAGGAGGGTGTGATCAAGGGATACATGTATGTACTAAGCAAGTATATAAGCATTGATCAATTCCAGTGAAGACTTGGTCTTGATCAATGCCTATATACTTGCTTAACTCAACTAACTATCTTCGGTCTCAACCCGAGTGTTGATCTTGGTCGGATAGCACCATGGCCACGCCACCACCACCCGCCGTCGCCACGGTTCCCCCGTCAGGATGGAAAACTGAGGCTCAGAATCGATCATCCAGGCCCAAGGGCGATGTGATCGTCCCGGTGTAGCCGCCTGATAACCAGTACAAACTCAACCGGCACCTCGCCTCACGGCGGGGTGCCGGCCTTTTGGCGTCTGGGGTCAGCGTCCCGGCTGCCGGCCGGGGCGCCGCAGCTCAGCCCCCGCTTGGAGGAGCAGGCGAAGCGTCCACGATTCGGAGATGTCGAGACGCTCGGCGATCTGTTCAACCGTGTCCCCCTCGTCGCTGTACCAGCGACGCAATTTCGCGACTGACTGCTCGTCCAGCTGGTCCGGCCCATAGTCGGCCAGCGCGATCTGATAACGATCTAACCAATAATGGACGGTTACTTGGGCGATCCCGTGGCGATCTGCGACCTCCTGTGAGCTGAGTCCCTCTGTTGAATAGCGGAGCATTTCGTCCCGGCTCACGGCCGGAGGCGGCGGATCTGGCGTTCGTAACGTGTTCGAAACCGCGCCCTTGGATCGATTCATCCTCCGGCCGATCTCAGCCAAGCTGAGCCCTTGCTCACGGAGGCGGCGCGCCTCAGTGCGATCCATCGCCGGCGCCCTTCCGCACCTGGTAGGCGCGGGTTGCCCCGTCCGCTGCACTGACGGTGACGCGGTACACCCCGTCGCGCCGGCGGGTGTCGCTGATCCGGCCGAAACCCGCTACCGCGCCCAGTGCAGCGATCACCCGTGTCGCATCGGCGAGGTCGGCGACTGCGACAACGCGGTCGTCCTGGTCGACGACCGACCAGGGCCCGCCGTAGGTCTCGACGAGCCATTGCTGGGCCGCGATCTGCGCCTCCCGCTCCGTTTTGTAGGCGCGGGTGGATCTCCCCGAGTCGCCGGGCACGCCGGTGGCGTGCCACCACCAGCCACGGTGCACCTCCATGCCGGGCTGGAACATCCCGACCTGCAGTCCGGGGAACAGGCTCCTCGTGGGGGGGATGCGGTGGAACGTGTCCCATCCGCGCGTCCGGTCGATGCCGGCGTCGAGCAGCTCCCGGATTGCGGCCGCGCGGGTGCGGCCCTGCTCGGCCGCCCACTCGTCCACTCGGGCCAGCCGGGCCTCCCCGACGGCCGTTGATATGACGCCACCCACTGTTGGGCGCCCTCCGGTGTCGGCCATGACGCACTCCCTAAACAGGTTTTCGATATGGAAAACATAGAGAGCGATACCGCAGGTTGTCAATACGGAAAACCGGAGCTCAGAACCGATCACCCAAGCCCAAGCGGCCGTGAGTGTTCTGGGCTCGCCGGGCCCGGCCGATGGCCCCGTACCGGGCGACCATCTGGGTGGTGGACCAGCCCATGTGGTCGGCCAGGCCCTGCTCGTCTCCGCCGGCGTCAAGCCAGGCGTCCGCGAGCGTGTGCCGGAACATGTGTGGGTGGATCTTTCCGATACCTGCCCGTGCGGCGCGGCGGTCGAGCATTTGGCGTAGGCCATCAGCTCCAAGCGCCCCGCGGCCCTTTTCCGCTAGCCAGAGCTCGGGGCGCCCGGCCTGTTTTTCCTTGGCGCGGACGCGCAGGTAACGGGAGATCGCCAGGGTCGTGTTGGTCCCGATCGCGACCTGCCGGGGCCGGCCCCCTTTCCCGGTCACGTAGATCAATTTGCGGCCGAGGTCGACGTCCTCGACCGTCAGCTTGGCGACTTCGCCGCGGCGTCCGCCGGTGTCGGCGAGCACCCGGATGATCGCCGCGTCGCGGCGGTCGATCAGGCCCTTGCCGGTACAGACGGCAAGCAGAGCCTTGACCTGGTCGACCGCGACGAGCGGGACCAATTTCCCTGCCACCTGCGGAGGTTTCATCCGCTCCATAGGCGAATGTTCGATCTCGCCCTCATCCAGCAGCCACGCAAACCACTGTTGGAGTGCACGGAATGTCTGGTTTGTGTATGCGTCGCCGCGGCCGTCAGGACACCTCGGCGTGGGGGTGCTGCCAAACCAGATCAGGAAGGTCTCGACCTGGGCCTTGGTGATCTCGCAGGGTTCCCCCGGCGGGTCGTCCAGCCCTGTGAGCCACGTCACCATGGCCATACCCGCATCGTGGTAGATCGTCCTGGTCCTGACACTCCTACCCATGGCCTCGAGGGTGCGGTCCCACCCGACGAGCAGCAGGTCCCAGAGGGGGTCGATGCCCTCGCGCAGGTCTCCCATACCGGGAAAGTTAGCAGGTCACTGAGCGCACAGCTTGACCCAGTACATCATTATTAGTACGGTCACTCGCAGGTCAGCGAGGTGTGGTGGGCGCGGCAGGGATCGAACCTGCGACCACTCGCTTGTAAGGCGAGCGCTCTCCCGCTGAGCTACGCGCCCCGGGCTCTCGTAAGG
>NZ_CAUVXO010000366.1:4860-5702 GCF_963555865.1 Protofrankia sp. Cr1 | reverse complement strand
GGTGCACCGATGTGGATGACGCCGAGGCGTCGGGTGGTGCGGGTCAGGGCGACGTAGAGGTCACTGTGCCCACGCGGCGACTCGGCCAGGATCATGTGCGGGTCCGCGACGAGCACGACGTCGAATTCCAGCCCCTTTGCCTGCCGCACCGTCAGTACCACGACCGGGTTCTCCAGGTCCGGATTCGTCTGGACCGCATCGGTGGCGACAGCCGCGTCCGGCACGGCGATCCGCACGGCCGGGCCCAGCTCGTCGAGGCGGGCGACCGGGACGATCACGGCCAGCCGGCCGCCGCCGAGTTCGCCCGCCTCCTGCGCGACGATCTGTGTCAGCCCGTCGGCGAGCCCGTCGGCGCTGACCTGCAGCCGCCACGGTGCGATGCCCGACTCCCGGACCGAGCGGGGTGGTTCGAGGGACGGGTCGATGTCCGCCAGCACGTCCGCAGCGACGGCCATGATCTCAATCGGAGTTCGATAGTTGACAGTCAGTTGCTCCAGGCGCCACCAACCGGCGACGTACGGCGTGAGCATGTGCTCCCAGGACGACGTCCCGGCCAGCTCGCCGGTCTGGGCGACGTCGCCGACGACCGTCATCGACCGGCTGGGGCAGCGTCGCATCAGCATCCGCCATGCCATCTCGGACAGTTCCTGGGCCTCGTCGACGATGACGTGCCCGAACACCCAGGTCCGGTCCGCAGCCGCCCGCTCGGCGGCCAGGCGCCCGTCGACCTCCGCGTGCCGCGCCGCCAACTGGGCGGCGTCGAGCAGGTCGTAGGCGGTCAGCGTGTCGGGTTCGGCGTCGTCTTCGAGGTCACGGGACAGGATGTCAAGGACACCCTGGGC
>NZ_CAUVXO010000366.1:0-4443 GCF_963555865.1 Protofrankia sp. Cr1 | reverse complement strand
GCCGTCGTCACGCGCCAGCAGGTTACGTTCGGCGTCGGTCAGCCCCGGGGCCGCGCGAGCGAGCAGCTCCGGTATCGAGAACAGGTCGCGCAACAGCCGCTGCGGCGTCAGCGTCGGCCACAGTTTCTCGACGACGGCCGCTACATCAAGGTTGCCGCGTAGCTCCTTGCGGATGTCATCGACCTCGGCCTCGTCGAACAGATTGGTGCCGTCATGGACGTCGAGTCCGAGCAGATCGGCGAGTTGCCGGGCGAAGGCGTCGACGACCAGCCGGGCGAAGATCGGGCGGGCGGCGTTGTGCAGCAGGCCGCTGCGGCGGGCCCGCTCGCGCGCCCGCAGGCACGTCTGGCGGTCCAGCCGCAGCGGGTGATGGTCGACGACGATCTCCATGACGTCGTCGGGCACTCGCTGTCGATCCCGCACGGCCGCGGCCAGTATCTCCGCCATCATCAGCCGTCCTTTGACCTCGGCGATCTCGGGCGCCTCCGTTCGGCTGGCGCTGATGCCGGGGTAGAGGTCGCCGATGGTCGACAGCAGGACCCCGGTCTCACCGAGCGAGGGCAGCACCTGCCCGATGTACCGCATGAAGGTCGGGTTCGGGCCGACGATCAACACGACCTGCTTGGACAGACGCTCCCGGTAGGTGTAAAGCAGATACGCGGCGCGGTGCAGGGCTACCGCGGACTTGCCGGTGCCCGGTCCACCCTGGACGACCAGGACACCCCGATGATCGGAACGGATGATCCGGTCCTGTTCGCCCTGGATGGTCTCGACGATGTCGCGCATGCGCCCGGTCCGTTCGGCGCCGAGCGCGGCCAGTAGCGCGGCCTCGCCGGTCAGCCCCTGGTGCACGGTGTCACCAGCCGACCCCGTGGCACCCACCACCTCCGCGTCACCGACCGCGTTGAGATCGAACACGTCGTCGGTGAGGCCGACCACCGTGCGCCGGCGGGTTCGGATGTGCCGGCGCCGGCGCACCCCCTGCGGCGAGACGGCCGTGGCGAGGTAGAACGGTCGTGCCACCGGTGCACGCCAGTCAATCAGCACCGGTGTGTAGTCGGTGGTCTCATCCAGAATGCCCATCCGGCCGATGTAGTGGCATTCGGCGTCATGGAGGTCGATCCGGCCGAAACACAGCCCGTTTGCCGCGGCGTCCACCTGGGCGATCCGCCGGGCGTACATGAGGCTCGCCGCGTCCCGTTCACCGCGCGCCTGATGATTGCCGCCGGCCTGCCGCCACGCCCGAGCGAGCTGGTTCGAGGTTTCTTCCCGGATGTCGTCCAGTCGTCCGTACAGCATAGAAATGTAATCCTGCTCGTGCCGCATGTCATCGTTGGACAATCAAAACCCCTTGCCGGTATACCGCCGTCACATCATCGAGATGGCATCAAGTATATCCCACCCGCAGGAAGGCCCGGTGTGATGGGTCCGATATCATTGCCAGGCGCGGATCAGATCGTCCGGCCCCCAATGAGCCGCGAGGGGGACGTTGTCGGCGATGCCGCGGCGAGAGACCGCTATCAGCGGTGTCCCGGGTTCGGCGCCGGGGACGGCGAGCATGTCACGTACGAGGCTGTCGTAGTCACGCCGTCCGAAGGGCTGGTTTTCCAGCCACTTGATGGAACCCAGAAAGTGGACTTTCCCGGCGACGGGTTCGCGGTCGGCGCCGACGATATCGATCTCGGGGTTCTTCTGACGGTTCCACCAGCCGCCGATCGCCTCGGTGTCGGGCCGGTCCTCGTCCGGCAACAGGCGAAGAAGGGCTTCTCGGACGACAGGTTCGACAGCTCGGCCGCGCCAGGTGGTCCACGAGCGTTCGATGCGTCCCAGCACAATGTCACCGCGGCCCCGCTCCACCAGCGGGATGCCACGGGCCAGAAAAGCCAACCAGAACCGAAGGTAGGAGTCCGCGACCCGGTAACGCTTGTTCTTCGTGTCAGGCCGGGTGGAAAGCGGGCTGTCAGCCGCGACAACCTGTTTGTCCAACAGCGTGGTCAGGATGGGGGAAAGCGTGCCCGACGCCAGGGGGTTTGCTCCACCGGCCGCCGTGGCGATGGCGGTGAAACCACGTTCTCCGCTGCCGACGGCCGCCAGTACGGCGCGGGACTGGGAGGCTTCTGGAAACTCGCCGAGCATTGTGAGCTCACCAGCCATGAGCAGCGGGGACAGCGGGTTGGTGAGTGCCTCGCGGAGGTAGTCTTCGCGGCTCATCCCGACCCGCCACGCCGCGACGACCTCCGGAAAGCCGCCAGTGATCAACAGAGCATCCACTGCCTCGTCGGCCGACAATCCGGTGATGGACCCGACGTCGGCCAGATGCAGTGGCCGGACGGTCATTTTCGGTGCCCGGCCGAAGAACGGACGGCCATAGTGTCCCAGCGCCTCCATGACGGACATGTCACGTCCCACGAGGACGAGCAGCACGGGCTTTGCGGACAGCTGGCGGTCCCACACCGTCTGCAGTGCACCCTCGAACTCGCGGTCCTGCTCGACCAGCCACGGCACCTCGTCGATCACCGCGATGCTGGGCGTGGTATCGGGAACGGCGATCGCGAGGGCGCGTAGGGCGTGGTTCCAGTCCGCCGTGCCCATGCCTGCGGCGAGTTCCGCTCCGGGCAGGGTGGACTGGGCCAGCGTCTCACTGAAATCGGCCCGTTCCGCGGCCGGATTGCGACCTCGGGTCGCCTGGAAGATCACGTACGGCGCGCCCGAACGGTCGCAGAACTCCTGCGCCAGCCGGGATTTTCCCACCCGACGTCGTCCGGTCATGATCAGTGCGCGTCCGCGGGTGCCGCCCTGGCCGGTGCTCACCTGCCGTAGCTGCCCACGCAGGAGGTCGATGTCGGACATCCTGCCGCTGAAGCTCACCGCCGTACTCCCCGCCAAACATAGATCTCATCTTACGTTGATCTCGTCTTACGTTGATCGCATCTTACCTGGACCGGAGTTTACGTCGACCAGGGCGACACCGGCGTTCGGAGGCGACCTCGGGTTCTCCATAGGATGACGGTGCCACCCACGCCCCGGAGAGTTCTGATGACCCGATTGAGCCAGTCCGTTGACCGCGTTACCGCCCTGCTGACCGGTGCGGATCTCGCGACCGACGCCACCGTGCGCGAGCTGCTGGAACTGACCACGCAGCGTCGCGGTCTGGACCTGTCGGATCTCGCCCCGGCCGAGCAGGCCGCGCTGGTCGCCGAGCGTTCCCAGGAGCTACAGCCCTCGGTCGCCGCCCTGGCCGAGCGCATCGTCGAAGCCGGGAAGAAGGACCGGCCGTTCATCGCCAAGTTCGGCATCGACCCGACCGGCCGCGACGTCCACCTAGGGCACGCGGTACCGATGCTCATCCTGAGCCGGTTGCAGCGCATGGGCCATCAGGTGGTCTTCATCGTCGGCGACGTGACCGCCACGATCGGTGATCCGTCCGGCCGCTCGGATGAGCGCCCCGAGCTGACCGACGAGGACATCGCCGGCAACCTCGTCACCTACCGTGACCAGGTCAGCCCCTTCTTCGACTTCGAACGCGCCCAGTTCCGCCACAACGGCGACTGGCTGCGTGCGGTCACGCTGCCCGAACTGATCAGAATCACCGCCCAGATCCCGGTCTCGATGCCGCTACAGCGCGAGGACTTCCGCAAGCGGCTGGAGGCCGGCCATGGGTTGTCACTGGCCGAGCTGCTGTACTCCGTGGTCATGGCGCTGGACTCGGTGGAGATCAACAGCGACCTGGAGGTCGGCGGCATCGACCAGTTCCTCAACATGCAGATGTGCCGGCACGTCATGCACATCTGCGGGCAGGTACCGGAGGTGGTGGTCGCCACCTCGCTGATCGAGGGCACCGATGGCACCGGGGCGAAGATGTCCAAGTCAAAGGGCAACTACGTGCCCCTGACCGCTCCCGCCGGTGAGATCTTCGGTAAGATCATGTCGGTGGCCGACCGGCTGGTGGAGCCGTACTTCCAGGCACTGAGCGAGTGGCGCAACGCCGAACTGGCCATCGTCGGCGCACAGCTGGCGGCCGGGTCCCTGCATCCGATGGACCTGAAGAAGATTCTCGCCGGGGAGGTCACCGCGGCCGTCCACGGCGTCGACGCGGCCATGAAGGCACGCGAGGAGTTCGTCGCCCGCTTCTCCAGGCGCGCCTTCGGCGAGGTCGAGGATCTGCCCGTCATCATGGATCTGGGTCAGTCGGTCACCGATGCGGTCAGGGCGCTCGGTTTCGCCAAGAGCAACGGTGACGTCCGTCGGGTCGCCGAGCAGAACGGCCTGCGGCTTGTGGTCGAATCCGACGGCGTCCAGGACCAGATCCCGCTCACCGCCGATGAGGCCCGCGAGCTCCTCGCGGCAGTGGTCACCGACAAGCTCCACGGTCAGACCGGGGAGTACTACCTCAAGGTCGGCCGCAAGCTCGCCCGGATCGTCACCACGTCCTGACCGGCAGCC
>NZ_CAUVXO010000365.1:5434-6052 GCF_963555865.1 Protofrankia sp. Cr1 | reverse complement strand
GCGGTGGGAATCGCCACGCTGGCATGGCTGACCCGGGGCCTGCACCTGGACGGGCTCGCCGACGTGGCCGACGGGTTCGGCGCCGGCCAGGACCGTGCCCTGGTCGCGATGCGCGACTCCCGGCTCGGTGCGTTCGGCGCGCTGGCCGTGGTGTTCGCGGTACTCGTCCAGGTCAGTGCCCTGTCACTCACGATCGGCGAGCACCGGGGCACCGTGTCGATCGTGGTGGCCGCCATGACCGGACGACTCGCGGCGACGCTCGCCTGCGTCCGCGCGCCGGCGGCACACCCGACCGGGCTGGGCGCGCTCGTCGCCCGCACCGTGGCGCCGTGGCAGGCGGCCTGCTCCGGTGCCGCTGTGGTCGCCGTCGCCGCCCTGGCCGGGCGCGTCGACCTCGACGGTGGGGATACCGGCGGTGCGGTCCGCGCGGTGACGGCCGTCGCCGTCGGGACGGTCGCGGGCTGGCTGCTGCGCCGATTCCTCGTCCGCTACCTCGGCGGTGTCACCGGAGATGTGCTCGGCGCCCTCGTCGAGGTCACGGCAACGGTCACGCTGGTGTTCATGACGCTGAACATCCCCGCGGACGTGCGGATCCACCTCAGCACCCGGTGAGGAGCT
>NZ_CAUVXO010000365.1:4316-4882 GCF_963555865.1 Protofrankia sp. Cr1 | reverse complement strand
CAGGCCTACTTCGGGGACGCGTCGACGAACGGCGGCCGCACAACCGTCATCGTCGAGCGCCGTCCACGCACATCCACCCCGACGGTGTCGCCCGCACCGACCCGACGGTCGAGCAGGGCCAGGCCGACGCCGGTTCGCAGGGTCGGCGAGAACGTCCCACTGGTGACCTCGCCGACGGGCACTGCCTGCGAGCCGTACACCGTCATGTGCGGCCGCGGGATGCCGCGGTCGGTCGCGCGCAGCCCCCACAGCTGCCGCGCCGGGCCGGCGGCCCGTTCCGCCAGCAGCACGTCCCGGCCCCAGAAGCGCGGCTTGCCCCAGCCCACCGCCCAACCCGTCCGCGCCTGTACCGGGGTGATCGACATCGACAGGTCCTGACCGTGCAGCGGGTAACCCATCTCGGTGCGCAGGGTGTCGCGGGCGCCGAGGCCACAGGGCAGCATCCCGAGCGGGGTGCCCGCCGCCGTCAGCGCATCCCACAGCGCGGGCGTGTCCGCCCAGTCGGACACGATCTCGAAGCCGTGCTCGCCGGTGTAGCCCGACCGGCAGACGATCACGTCGGCACC
>NZ_CAUVXO010000365.1:0-4122 GCF_963555865.1 Protofrankia sp. Cr1 | reverse complement strand
AAACTCATGTAGGCCCCACCGACGGGCAGGCCCAGCGCCGCCATCAGCTCCGCCGAACGCGGTCCCTGCACAGCCACCACGCCGAAGGCGGTGTGCAGGTTGTCAACGGCCACTCCGGGCGGGGCCGCGGCGTCGAGCCGGCGGACGACCTGCTCGGTGTTGGCCGCGTTGGGGACGAGGAAGACCTCCGAGTCGGAGTACAGGTAGGCGATGAGGTCGTCGACGACGCCGCCGGTCTCATCGTCGCAACACAGCGTGTACTGGGCCTGGCCGGGACCGATCCGAGAAAGATCGTTGGTGAGGGTCGCGTTCACGAAGACCGCGGCACCGGGGCCGTGGACGCGGGCCTTGCCGAGGTGGCTGACATCGAAGATCCCGACCGCCGACCGGACCGCCGCGTGCTCCTTGAGCACCCCCCCGCCGGGATACTCGATGGGCATCTCCCAGCCGCCGAAGTCGGCCAGCTTGGCGCCCAGCGCAACGTGCCTGTCGTGCAGCGGAGACCGCAGCAGCTCACCCATACGGGCAGGCTAACCCCGTCCCACACCGTGTTCCGTAGTCTCGCGCCATGACCGCGACTGTCGTGACGACATCATCCATTCTGGATCTTGATACCGATGCGCTGGTGATCGGTATCGCGGCGGGCAAGAACGGGCCGGTGCCACTGGGCGGTACCCAGACGCTCGACGTGGCGCTCGGTGGCCGCTTGGCCCAGGTCCTGGCCGACCTCGGCGCGACCGGCAAGGCCGGCGACCTCGTCCGCTTCGCCACGCTCGGCATGCTCCCGGTCCCCATCGTGGTCGCGGTCGGCCTCGGCCCCGTCACCAGCCACGCTGACGTCGACCAGGTTGACGTCGACCAGGTTGACGTCGACCAGGTTGACGTCGACCACGAAACGCTGCGCCGGGCGTCGGGTGCCGCCGTGCGCGCGCTCGCCGGCACCGCCCGCGTCGCGACCGCCCTCGCCCTGGCCGTCGGCCCGCCCGGACCAGACCAGCTACGGGCCGTCGTCGAGGGATCGCTGCTCGGCGCCTACGCCTTCGACACGTTCCGGACCCGGTCCCGGCCCGACCGGCGTCCACCGGTCGAGGAGATCACGTTCCTCGTGGACGACGCCGCCGAGCCCGCCGCCACCGATACCGTGCGCAGGGCTGCTATAGCAGCCGACGCCGTCGCCCTGGCCCGGGATCTGGTCAACACCCCGCCCGGGCACCTACCGCCCGCGGTGTTCGCCGAGATCGCCGCCCGCCATGGCGCCGAGGTCGGTGTGGATGTTGCGGTACTCGACGAAAAGGCACTGGCGGACGAGGGTTTCGGTGGCATTCTGGGGGTGGGCCAGGGTTCGGTGAACCCGCCGAGGCTGGTCCACCTGTCCTGGCGGCCCGCCGGTGCGGACCCGACCGACCCGCCCGCGCTTACCCTTGTCGGCAAGGGCATCACCTTCGACTCCGGCGGCCTGTCGCTCAAGCCCGCGGGCGCGATGGAATGGATGAAGACCGACATGGCCGGCGCCGCCGGCGTGCTCGCGGCCGTCATCGCGGCCGCCCGGTTGAACGTGCCGGTCACCGTCAACGCGTGGATCCCACTGGCCGAGAACATGCCATCCGGGGACGCGATCCGGCCGGGCGACGTCCTGACCCTGCGGGGCGGCACCCTGGTCGAGGTCCTCAACACTGATGCCGAGGGACGGCTTGTGCTCGGCGACGCCATCGCCCGCGCCGCGGCGGACTCCCCCGGCCTGCTGGTGGACGTGGCAACGCTCACCGGCGCGCAGATCGTGGCTCTGGGCCAGCGCACCAGCGCGGTCATGGGCCGTGACGACGCGGTCGAACAGGTCGTCGCCGCGGCCGGCGAGACCGGCGAGGCGGTGTGGCCGATGCCACTGCCACCAGAGCTGCGCAAGGTGCTCGACTCGGCCGTCGCAGACCTCGCCAACGTCGGCGGCGGCGGCAGCCGCGATGGCGGCATGCTGGTGGCCGCGCACTTCCTGAGCGCCTTCGTACCTGATCACATTCCGTGGGCACACATCGACATGGCCGGGCCCGCCTGGAACGCGAGCGAACCCTACGGTCACACCCCGAAGGGCGGCACCGGTGTGATCGTCCGAACCTTGCTCCAGCTGGCCGAGAACATCGCCGGAGAGCCGGCGCCCCGCTCCGAGCCTGACAAACAGATTACCGGCGAGTAGCAGGCAACGAGCGGAAGTGGCACAGAAAAATACCCGGCGTCATGGACCACAGTTGCCGGGACCTGCGATACATCCGTCCTGCGGCATGAAAGACTGAACGCATCCCAACCAGTCAACGAGAAGGGACGCCTGGCGTGGTGGACTCTGCGGCCGGTCCCGTAGACCTTGTCATCCTCGGTGGCGGTAGCGGCGGTTACGCTGCGGCCCTGCGCTCCGCCGAGCTCGGTCTGGACGTCACTCTGATCGAAAAGGGCAAGCTGGGCGGAACCTGCCTGCACCGCGGGTGCATTCCGACCAAGGCCCTGTTGCACTCGGCGGAGATCGCGGATAATGTCCGCGAGAGCGAGAATTACGGGATCCGATCGACCTTCGACGGAATCGATATCACGAAGGTCAACGCTTACAAGGACTCGGTGGTCAGCAAGCTCTACCGGGGCCTCGCCGGCCTGGTGAAGGGCCGCGGCATCGAGGTCATCGAGGGTCACGGACGGCTGGTGTCGCCCACCGCCGTTGCCGTGGGCGACCGGGTCGTCTCCGGCCGCCATGTGGTGCTCGCGACCGGGTCGCAGTCGAAGTCGCTGCCCGGCCTGGAGATCGACCACCGCCAGGTGATCACCAGTGACGACGCCTTGGAGCTCGACCACGTGCCGGCATCCGCCGTGGTTCTCGGTGCCGGCGCGATCGGCTGTGAGTTCGCCTCGGTGTGGCGTTCCTTCGGTGCCGAGGTCACGATCGTCGAGGCACTGCCCCACCTGGTGCCGCTGGAGGAGGAGTCCAGCTCCAAGCTGCTGGAGCGGGCGTTCCGCCGCCGCGGTATCAAACAGCACCTGGGTGCCCGGTTCGCCGGTGTGAAGAGCACCGACGCAGGTGTCACGGTGTCGCTGGAGGACGGAACGACCATCGAGGCCGAAGTGCTGCTCGTCGCGGTCGGGCGCGGTCCGGTCTCCGAAGGGCTCGGTTATGACGAGGTCGGCATCGCGATGGATCGCGGCTTCGTCCTGGTCGACCACGAGCTGCGGACGAACCTACCGACCGTCTCCGCGCTCGGCGACCTGCGACCGGGGCTCCAGCTCGCCCACGTCGGATTCGCCGAGGGCATCTTCCTCGCCGAGCACCTCGCCGGATTGAACCCGGCGCATGTCGACTACGACAACGTTCCGCGGGTCACCTACTCCCATCCCGAGGTGGCATCGGTGGGGCTGACCTCGACTCGGGCCGCGGAGCTGTACGGAGAGATCGTGACCCACACCTACGATCTGGCCGGCAACGGCAAGGCGCAGATCCTCCAGACCACCGGTGCCGTCACGCTGGTCGCCCTGCCCGACGGGCCGGTGGTGGGCATCCACATCGTCGGCGACCGGGTCGGCGAGCTGATAGCCGAAGCCCAGCTGATCACGAACTGGGAGGCCACCGCCGCCGATGTCGCCCAGCTCATCCACCCGCATCCGACCCTGTCGGAGGCGATCGGCGAAGCACACCTCGCCCTCGCCGGCAAGCCGCTGCACTCCCACAATTAGAACCACAATGTCTGGCGGCGCAGGACAAACGTGATCGTGTCGCCTTGAGTCGATCAGTTACTGGCAGACCCACAGCGTTCGCGGCCACTCCCCGTCGCCCACGGACGGCCGGACGCCACGAAGGAGTCGTACCCCATGTCTGTGTCCGTCACGATGCCCCGTCTGGGTGAGAGCGTGTCCGAGGGCACCGTCACCCGCTGGCTGAAAAAAGAAGGCGAGCGCGTCGAGGCCGACGAGCCGCTCCTCGAGGTCAGTACGGACAAGGTCGACACCGAGATCCCAGCGCCCGCCTCCGGAGTGATCAGCGCTATCCGGGTCGCCGAGGACGAGACGGTCGAGGTCGGTGTCGAACTCGCCGTCATCGACGAGGGTGCAACGGCGGGGCAGGCCGCGCCCCAGGCTCCACCCACAACACCT
>NZ_CAUVXO010000364.1:0-5310 GCF_963555865.1 Protofrankia sp. Cr1 | reverse complement strand
TCTGTCGCACTTTGGATGGCGATAGTCTCGATCCACGGGTGGGGGCCTGAGATCTTCATGGAGCTGGAGCTGAGACACCTACGGTACTTCCTCGCCGTGGCGGAAAAGAAAAACTTTACGCGCGCAGCAGCAGCCCTATGTGTCAGCCAGCCCACTCTCAGCGAACAAATTCGAGCGCTGGAACGCGAAGCCGGCACTCGCCTGTTCACGCGCCGTCCAGGCGGGACCGACCTCACCCCCGCGGGCGCAGCTATGATCGCCCCCGCCCAGTCGGCCCTCCAAGCAGCCCGCGATGCTCTGCAGACCGCCCGTGACATTGGCGCGTCCCGGTTGAGCCGGTTGCGTGTGGGTGTGGTACCCGGAGCCTGCAGCCAATTTATCGCCGCCTTCGCGGCTGCCTACCGGACTGCATTCCCCGACTGCGAGCTGACGCTCTGCGAAGTCACGTACTTCGACGCACCGGAGGACTTGGTACAGGGCCGTATCGATGTCATGCTGACCCGGCTGCCACTCGATGCAGAGCGCTTCTGCTGGCATGAGCTGGTGAAGGAACCGGTCGAGTTGTTCATTGGCCCGCACCACCCGCTGGCGATGTGCACCGCCTTGCCCGTGGAAGAGGTCCTCGACGTCCCGATCCTGCGCGGACCGCCTAATGCCGAACCCTGGATGATGGACTACTGGCTACTAACGCGGTACCGCAACGGGGAGCCGCCCCGAGTGGCCGGCGAAGGAGCCACAAGGGTTTCGGAATTCGCCTATCAGGTCACAGCGGGAAACGGATCGGCGACGGGGACCGCGTCCATGCGACGCGCGGTCGGCGTACGCCAGACGGACCTGCCGTCCGTGCTCCTACTGGGCGTGGAACCCAACGCCGCGGTTGCCGCACAGCGCCGGAATGACCCGCGCCCAGAGGTCCGGGCCTTCTGCCTCAGCGCGGTTCAGGTCTGCAAGGCTCTGGCCGCCCTACCCGACGGCCTGCCTGATCGGTCAGCCGACTGATTCACTGATTCTCTGCCGTACCTCCGAGATCCGGCTCGGGCTGCGTCACAGGGTTCGGTCCGGTATCGGCACCACCGATAAGCCCATAGCCAGCACGTATTGGCCGCCACTCGATGCTGGACCATACGCTGCAACAGCAGACCGTCAGACATCAAGAATCTAACTTTCATTGTATAGAAAAGATGGGAGAAGACCGTGAACTGGGACTGGGACAAAATAATTAACACGGCGAATAAATTCTTCCAGGATCTGAATGACGCCACCGTCATCAACGGCTGGCTTGGCATGGACGACGACGGTGCATATGCCAGTATCAAACAATACGTACTCCAGGCCGGCATTATCGACATTGATCGCATGGATGAAGCTCTTTTTACGGCTTCAACAAGTTCACTCCAGCAAGCCAGGCCGCGGGTAGTAAAGTTCTATACACTATTCAAGATAGTCGAAACAGTGCGCTTTGATCAGTTTCGCGGTTTTCCGATATAAATCCCATCCCACGGCCAGCGATCAATGATACGCCCGGTGGCACCGACCACATCATAGTCGACTCCTTGGGTGCCATGGACGATTGGTTCACCGTCGCATCGGTGACCAGCAAGCATCACCGGGGCCTCGTGTGGACTATTCCGGTGACCGGACGGGCGTGTAGGCCGAATTTCCAGGATGCGGACAGACGGGCTGCTCTCATGTCTCGTGTCCGACCTCGCGGAAAGCTGGGCTCCTGGATGGCAAATCCCGAATGATCCAATCCACGAATACCCAGATGAACGATGGACCCAGAAATCACCTCTCGCCACAAAAATTGAAAAAGGCGCAACACCCGCGAAGTTCCGAAAGGACACCATGAATATCCGCCGCATTCTGGCCACGGTGGTCCTGACCACCACAGCCATGCTGGGCCTGGTGGTGATCTCTCCCGTCGCGGCCCAGGCGAACACGATCTCCACCCTTGTCACAAAAATCGGCAGCGATGTCGTCGGAGTGAACACCACCCTGCGGGCGGGGCAGTACATCCTCTCCAAGGATGTGCGCTTCGCGCTGGTCATGCAGTCCGACGGCAACCTGGTCCTCTACGGCACGGATGGCGGTGCACGCTCGGTGGCGCGCTGGGCCACCGGCACCAACGGCAAGGGCGCCGTGCGGGCCACGTTCCAGTCCGACGGCAACCTGGTGCTCTACCGTTCCGACAACCAGCCGGTGTGGGCGTCGCGCACCGACGGGTCCGGTGCGGCCACGTTGGCCGTCCAAGCCGACGGCAACGTAGTTCTCTACCGCGGCGGTGGCGTGGCCGTCTGGCAGACCGGCACCGGTGGTAGACCGCAGGTGACCTACCAGGGTGGCGACCAGCTGCACCCGGACCAGCACATGAGTCGCAACACCTACCTGCGGTCGGAGGACGGCCGCTACGCGCTTCTGTTCCAGAATGACTCCAACCTGGTTCTTTACGGGCCGGCCTACCAGGTGCTGTGGGCGTCGAGCACAGGCGGCAGCGGCGCCGCCGACCTGGTCGTGCAGGGCGACGGCAACGTGGTGCTCTACCGGGGCACCACCGCGGTGTGGTCAACCGGCACCCAGGGGTTCACCATCACCCGGTTCCAGGTGCAGGACGATGCCCAGGTCGGCGCCTGGGCAGACAGCACCTTCGTCTGGAGCAGCAAGCGTGGCCTGCTCGTGCCCCGACCGGCGCCGGCACCGCAGACCACGACAATCACCGCGACGCTGCGCTACTCCGACCTGTATCAGGGAGCCGACCGGCCGATCCGGGAGGCCAAAGTCGAGCTGTGGCGGTTCAAGCCGCGGGCGCTCGGCGTCTGGACCTGGGGCGTCGACCAGGTGCTGCGCACTGACAGCGCTGGGCGCATCAACACCGCCGTGCCGTATGAGACCGCCGGCATCACCTACGCGCTGCGGGTGGTCGCTGAGAACCGCGCTGCCGTCGTGCGTCCCAATCCCAAGACCATCGGTGCGTGGATCCCCTCCACGCTTGGCATGGACGGGGCGATGTGGCGCGAGCCGGGCGACAACCAGCCCATCCAGCCCCGGGTGACCGCACCTGGGCAGACCCACGACATGAGTTGGACCTTCACCGGCTGGGCCGCGCAGCACTACAACATCGCCGACACGTTGCTGTACGCCCATGACTATGCGGCGGCCCACCGCGGCGACACCGACGTACTCAACCCTGTCGCCGTCACGTGGCTGAACATCGATGGCGTGATCAACGGTGGGACGCCCTTTTACCAGCCGGTCGGGTCGACGATCCGGTTGCCCGCTGGGGAGTCGATGGTCCAGTTGCCCGCCGGGGACCGGAAAAGTATCAAGATCGCCTACGATGATCCGACCCTGGCCCACGAATACGCCCACTACCTGGAGCACACCCTCAGCTCGTTCTACGCGCTGCCCGCAAAGCATAATGGCTGCAACAGCGTCGACGCGGAGTTTGCATGGATGGAGGGCTTCGCCGACTACTTCGCCGCCGCCGTCTACGATTCCCTACCCTCCGGAACCCTCTCCACTTCCCGACCCGCCGGTATCCTCCCCTACAGCCATACCCATCTGGAGGAATCCCCGCAGTGCGCAGGCTCCACGGCTGAGGGCCGCACGCTCGAGAACCGGGTCGCTGCAGTGCTGTGGGATCTGGCCGACCCTGCCGGGGCCGAGCCAAACGGCCAGGATCCGGTCGCGGGCCAGGGAACGACCGTATTCCAGATCTTCGACCGCGAGTTGGACCGCGCCCCGCATCCCCTTGTCAGCTTCGCCTGTCCTACGATCAACAACTTCCGAAACGCCTGGAAGAGCCGCGGCCTCGACCTGACCAAACTGGACGCCGTGTTCGCCCTCAACGGTGTTGCCACGGCTGACCGTCCAGCGAGCGCCGTGCCCCTGTGCACCAGCACCGGCAGCGGGTCCACTGCAGCCCTGCAGGCCGACACCGGAACAATCATGTATACCGCCGACACCACCAAATGCCTCGACGTCCGCAACGCGGCCACCGCTGACGGTACCGCCATCCAACTGTGGACCTGCAATGGCAGCAGCGCCCAGAACTGGGCCCGGTCCGGGCGCACCCTGCACGCCCTCGGTAAGTGCCTGGACATCTCCGGCGGTGGCACCGCCAACGGAACCCTCGTACAGCTGTGGACCTGCAACGGCACCGGCGCCCAGGACTGGGTCTACCAGGCCGACGGCACCCTGAAGAACCCCCAGTCGAATAGGTGCCTCGACGTCGTCGCGGGAAGCACCGCCGTCGGCGCCCGGGTACAGATCTGGGACTGCATCGCCAACAGCGCCCAACGCTGGCTGTAACAGGACCTGTCACGGTTCGCGGCCCGGCCGCGGCAGCCGCCCGTAAGACCTGCTCGGTCCCTCGGAGTCCGGCGAATCCGAGGGACCGCTGGTTCAGCGCGTCCACCGCTCAACCCGCAGATTTGTGTTTGATCCGATCAAGAGAGTGGAACCTTGCTTCGTCCATCCCGCGTCCAGCAGGCGTTGTTCGGCGGGCACGACAGGAACGCTGTTGGCCGTCAGCGCTACGCGGGCCAACCACACGACCGGGGAGGACGCCTGCGTGGTGAAAACTCCACCGGCGGCAGAACCAGGTCCTGCTGGAGGCGCGGTGCCAGCGTCAGCTGCGTTTCAAGGTCAAGGGACATGTGGCCGTCGGCGGCGAAGTCGGCGCGGATGCGGACCAGCTCGGCCGCAAGCAGCCGGCTTGGGATGGGCGCCCCCAGGTCGGGAAGGGTCAGCCCGGCAACGCCGAAGCGCGGACCGTCCACGTAAGACCGGACATGTTCGACAGTGCCGTCGATCAGAGGTTCGAAAAGATCGCTGCTGCCGCGGTCGATGCGCAGATCGTTGAGTCCGACGTACACACGGGACAAGGGACGGCGCACGAGCTCGGGCGTTGCGCGGACGCCTGCCTGCGTCTCGATGAGGATGCCGAGCCCGCACCGGCCAGCCACCATCTTCAGCGCCCGGTCGACCTCGCGCGGGTTGTGCACCATCGGAAGGAGCAGCTCGTCGGCCCCTGCGTCCACCGCGCAGTCGATCTCGCGACGCGTCCACGGCCCGAATCCGTTCACCCGGCAGAGCACGCGCGCCGCGGTTGCGGCGCGGACGCGGGCGAGATCGGCGAGGGTGTCGTGGTTGATCTGCGTCCCCTGGCCTACCTGCCGGCGGGCCTTGCCGCGCCGCTCCCAGTCGACGATGAAGCCCGCGATCCCGGCCTCCGTCGCCTCGGCCACCAGGGTGGGGTCGGTGTGGAAGAGCAGCATCTCGACCGGCCGCTGCGAGGCCAGGGTCATGGGG
>NZ_CAUVXO010000363.1:0-5311 GCF_963555865.1 Protofrankia sp. Cr1 | reverse complement strand
AACCCACGCCACGCAGCCTTGCCCGGCTGATGGCGGCGCGGGCGTCTTGGCAGGGCTGCGCTCTGTTTCGCGGGCTTTCCGGTCTTTCTCGAGCTGGCGCTTCTGCCGCCTCGGGTACCACCTGCTGACTCCAGCGTCCAGGTGGTGTGTGGTTCGAAATCCGGTGTCTGACTTAGGCGGTCTCCGGCGGCCACGATCACACGGGTTACACGTATCCCCACCGGGGTTTCCTGTGGAATCAGCCGGATGCGTCGGGACTGCCACGTCCACAGGTCAAGCAGCCCCTTGGCCGTCCGTTCCTGCCAATCCGGCAGTGCGACGGACAGGGTCTCCTCTACCCGGCCGTCCCGGGATCTCCGCAGCCATTGGGGCAGGTCGTTGGAAAGCTGGGCACCGCCACTGGGCAGGTTGAGCAGAATGGTCTCGTAGAGAGTCCTCCCGACGGGCAGTACTACACCGAACTGGCCAAGCGGCCCGGTCGGATTACCGGTGGTCTTGCCGGCCTTGGCCTGGCTGTCCCCCACAACCCCGGTCTTGATGGCGGCCGTGTCCCAGCAGTGGGTGTGCAGCAGCCAGCGTGCCGCCTGAGCGGGAGTCAGCTCCAGCGAATCTCCCTCGGAGCGGCAGGCAAACAAGGGTACATTGTTCCCCGTCGCTTCGGTAGCCACCAGCAAAGCCGCACCCTTGGTCTCGTCCTTCGTCGTATGCAGGTCCGCCACCTGTGCGAACGGGTCCGTGGGATGGAAGAGGTCGAACAGGTCGCGGTACGCGTCGAGATAGCCGTTGAGCGTCTCGCGCTGCTCCGGGCTGAACGCGCCAGCATGAAAGAGCCTCGCCCATGCGCGGTTGTCCGGCACCCTACCGAGCGCATGCAGAACGATCGGCAGCAGGAGGTGCCGCAGGATGGCCGGTTTCTGCGTGGGCGCGTCCACCACCAGATCCTCGAAGTTCTCCGCCTCCATCAGCACCTGTCTCAGCGAGTACTCGGCCACCCGCCCCCCACCCACCGGGCGTGCGACCAGCCAGGGCTGATCAATAAGATTGAATAACAAATTGATCTCCATCGTAGGTTTGCCTGGCCAGACTACCGCTATAGCTTCTACAGGTCACCATTGATCCTCTCGGTGCAAATATAGCGAACGACAACCGACCAAATAACCCTGGAACATCATTCAGAACCCTTGATTGGAGGAGTCGAACCGGCGCAGGCCTGCGCCGACGCCGGTTAGACCCGAGTTCCGAATAACGCTCCTGGCCTTGCGGATACGGTGGCGGTGGCATCAACCGAATTATTATTGATCCCGCCAACGCCGAACTATCTTGACGGTCGCGGGGAGAGCTGGTGTACCAAAAAAGTTGACGCTCCTTTCAGGATTTCGTTTGCCCAGAGCAGCTCAGCGGTTTGCCGTTCCAAGTCTTGGATCCGCTCCGCGGTCTCAGCATGGTTGATCCACACTCGCAGTGACGCCGGGTGGATACCCAACCGCTGTGCAACGGTAGTGATCGAATAGCGGGCTTCGGTCGGCTGCTCCTCGCGGATCTTCCATACGAGGCGGACAGCGCGCTGACGCACCTCGTTCGGGTACTTGCTGGGCACGGCCACGCCCTGATCTTTTCATCGGGTAACTGTCTCTGTCTAGAGCGTACCCCTGCAAGCCAGCCGGACCCTCACCGGGTCCCTGGTACGAGTGCGAAGATGGCCCTAGGCCCCGCCACAGGTGGTCCATGATCTAGGGCGCCACCGGCGGGGATGGCCCGTGTCTGTGTCTGGTACGGCATCAGGGTGCCGAGTCGGCCCCGCGAACGCGGGGATCTGTCGGGTTCGCATGACGCTCACCCCGCCATGCGAACCCGACAGCCTCAACCAGGGCGACGCGCGGGACCGCTCGCCGCCACGACTTCCTGAACCAGGCCACGGTCGCCGTCATAGCGCAACATCTGGCCGTCAAGCACCGTACGGTGCGCTTCGTCCAGGACCAGGGCAAGGCTGTATCGCAACCACGGGTGCCCGTGCCATGCCGGGAGTGGACGCAGCTCGTTCAATGCGGGATCCGTGAAATTCACCGGAAGTCGAACTGTGGACCCGAGCACCTCATCCAGCAGATCGTGGGCCACGTCCCCGTTGGCTGTCAGAGGCCGTCCGGCCAACGTCCGGTAGATCCCCCCATCCCAAACAACCAGGATTACTTCTACGGAACGTGGTCCATCCCGCACCACGGCTTCAAGCGAGTTCTCGCCACTACCCGCGGAGGCACCAGCAAAGTGCAGGCCAGCCAAGGTGCTGTTCTCATGTTCACCGAGCCTGGTCAGCAGGTACGCGGACGCATGATCGGCACGGACCCGCTCCCCCGCCGCCCACTCCTGTCTCGCGGATTCCTCGGCCTCAGCCCACGCGGATGGGACCACATCCTCCTGATCGTCATACACCCGACGAACCAGTTCGGGCACCTGGCTTGGGATGGACCATTTACCGCCGACGCCCCCAGCACCGGATATCTCCCGCGACGCCCCGACCGCACTCAACACCTCCGCGGCCGAGCGCAGCAGCAGATACCGGCCATAGATCTTCTCACTGGCGGAGAGGATCGACGGTGCCTCTCCGTCGCCGGGGCTGAAACCGGTCACGACCACCCGCGGGAGGTGAACCGGAACTGGGCGCTTCACTCCCGAATGGCGATGGAGACGACCGATCCGCTGCAAGAGCAGATCGATGGTGGTCAGATCGGAAATCAACAGATCCACATCAACGTCAAAAGACTGTTCTGCTAATTGGGTGGCCACAAGTACAAGTCGCGAGGGGCGAGACGACCGGGTCGCTCCGGGTTTCCGGTTGGACTCCGGCTCCCGCTCCGGACCCAGAAGATCCAGGCACTGCCGTGTGCGGTCCGCACGATCCTGGACAGTCAGTTGTGCGTGCAGCAGCCGCACGTCGCCGCCGAAGCGTTCCCGTAAAACGACGTATGCCGACTGTGCACGCGCGACCGTGTTGCGGATCACCAGCGCACATCCGCCCTCGATCAACCGATCTTCAAGGAGATCGGCGACCGCGCGGTCGGCGGCATCCTGCGCGTCGATCTTCTCTTCCCGCGCCGCCCGCCTACCAAGGATCTTCTCTGGCAAGACTTCCACCCGGACCGGGAGGTCCGAACGCCAGGTAGGGGTGCTGTCGAGCAGAAACCGTGGCGTCGCCCCATCCGGATCGAGCCAGGCGGCTGTGAGGCAGGGGTAACCCTGGGGCTCAGGTGCCCCTTCGATCCGGTACTCTTCTTGGGATACTGCCCCCGCCAGGTACGCCTCGATCAGCTCGCGGCGTTGGCCGGGCGCCAGCGTCGCAGACAACAGAATCACCGGAACCCGGGCCTGCCCCAGCCAGCGCAGCCCCTCCTTGAGGAACTGCGACATATAGACGTCCGCAGCGTGCACTTCGTCCAGCACCACCACTTTGCCCGCAAGGCCGGCCATCCGCAGCATCACATGCTTGGTCCGGGTCGCCGCGAACAAAAGCTGGTCGATTGTCCCCACAACAAAGGGGCACAGGAGCCCTCTCTTGGCCCCCAGGAACCACTGAGCAGGCGCCTGCCGTTCCGGCAGCACGGTGTCCCACGCAGCCTCTGCACCGAAGGTCGCGGCATCACGGCCGAACGGGTCGTCATCAATACACATTCCGCACTCGTCCACGCTGCCGAATCGACGGTCCGGATCGGGTCCAGCCGCCTCCAGAAGCGCCTTCCACTCTTTGTTGAACATTCGTTTACCATGAAGCAATGCAACCTGGGCAGCCAGATCGGCATCGATCGTCGACAACCACGCACGCACTTCGCTGAACATCGGGTCACTTGTTGCCTGCGTCGGCATTCCAACAAAGATTCCGTCAGCTCCGAAGCGCGCCGCAAGCACCTCCGCCGCCGCCAGCGCCGTCTTCGTCTTACCCTCACCCATCGGGGCCTCGACCACCAACAAGCCGGGACCCTCCATCCGCCGCGCGGCCTCCACCACCATCACCTGTGAGGCCCGCGGAGGATGGCCGAACCGATCCTGAAAAAATTCCGGTCCGGGTACCGACACGGATCCCCAGCCCCGACGTAGGGCAAGCGCCTTCCATGCCGCCTCTGCACGGCGACGAGCCGAAGCCAGGCAGACTTTCCCCAGATCATCCTCACCCTTGAAATGATCCTCATCGCTGGCGATCCAGTCAGCCATCACCACGAGACCACTCAGGTGCAGCTGAGCTGCCCGCGACGGCACACGAACCGGCTTTACCGCCACCAGGTCCGCGAAGCCCAGTTCGCGGGTGAACACCTCCAGCACCGCTCTCTGAACCTCAGGCCACCGGCCCGTTCCCATTAACTGGCCCTTGCACTTTCTCTGCTCCTGAAGTTGACCATCGGACGGGAACACACCGTGATGACCGGCTACCAACGGCCAGATCCAGTCCACGTGTTCCGGCGGCCAACCGGCATCCGAAAGCAACCGGCGCACGAGGTTGCCCCCGGCCTTGTCGTGCCGCCACTTACTCTTCGCCGTTGTCGGCTCATGCCAGGTCAGCCCGGCCTGCTGGACGGCGCGTCCACCCTCAGACCACAGCCGCTGATGTACCGGTGTCGCCTTCCCGCAGTCGTGCACACCGCACAGCCACGCGAAGAACCGTCTCCCCCGTTCCGGACCGCCTGCGATTTCCCCCACCAGCGTCCGAGTGGAGGGCGCCAGGAAATGGTCCCAAATCTGTTCTGCCACGGCGGCGGTATCGAGCAGATGCGACAGAAGAAGATTCGTCTGGCCGCCGGCCCTCTCCTTCGACTTCCCCCACAGCACGCCCAGATACCGGGCCACCTCCGGTTCGAACCCTGACGTCAGATGCCCTTCCACCATAATGCGCTCCCGTGTCGACACCAGCCGCACCATAGCGACCGCCACCGACAACCTGCGACCAGCCCATGACGCGTCTCCCTGTTCCAGTCACCAGGTAGCCGGACAGGACCACCCAGAGACAGTTGGCAGACAATCGCGAACAGGATCTGGCACCCCCTGATAGGACGCCACCACGACAGCAATCGGATCATCCCCATGCCCCTGGCCTGCAAGCGCCTCAATTCGGCCACTACCAATATCGGACATTCCGGTCGCCCCTGCTGTCCGCGTCCACGAATCAAGCGGGGCATCAGTGAAGCTTGTGCCCCAGTCGGCGTGTCCGGGACCGCCTCTGGGAGCTGCTCGCTAGTCGTATCGGTGACGGGCAGGTGGTCCTTGTCGAGCCCGCTGCCAACGAGCAGGGCTGGGCTGTCCGTACCGCTGGTCGGGACCGCTGGCGTCC
>NZ_CAUVXO010000362.1:0-5312 GCF_963555865.1 Protofrankia sp. Cr1 | reverse complement strand
GCGCGAGCGTGTCGCGGGCCGTGTATGCGTCATTGAGTGCACTTGCGATCAGCGCCTTGCGCAGTGAGTCGAGTTGCGGATCGTGGCCGTCGGCGAGGCGGAGCGCGATCATGCCTGCTCGGGCACGGAAGACCGTGGTGGACGGGTCGGGCTGCCGCACCAGGGTGAGCGCGGTGGTGAGGAGTGGGGAGATGTGTGGGTCGGCGTCGGTGCCGGCCAGCCGTAGGCAGTAGACCCGCAGGATTGTTTGGACCACCTGTTCCCAGGGCTCGGGGATGGTGCTCTGGTCGACCAGCGCTGCGGCCTGCTCGGTGTGCCCGTCCTGGGCAAGTGCCAGGACGGTCGCCTGTCGGCCGTCTAGCAGCCGGCGGCCGACTCCGCGGTGGGCCGCGGCTCGTTCGGCGGCTTCGTGCCAGCGCCCGGCCCGTGCCAGCGCCCGGACTCCGTCCGCCAGGAGCGCCGCCCAGGTCAGGGTGCACATGGTCCGATGGTCGTCGGGGGCGCAGGTGACGTTTTGGAGACTGACGGACCGTCCGTCGATCAGTGCGCTGGTCTGCGTGCGCGCGGCCTCGTGCAGGGTTTGGAGGATTGCGTAGGCACGGTTGCCGTCACCGTCGCGTATCAGTTGGCGCGGCAGGTTGAGCACCGGCTGGAGGGCGAGTTTGGCAGCCGAGGCGGGCAGTGGCCGCGCTTGGTCGAACACCTTGTGCTGGCGCCAGCACAGGTCTTGGGCGAGTTCTGGCTGTCCGCAGTCGGAGGCGATCAGCGCCGCCTTGTTACAGACTTCGGCGGCCCGGACGAGATGGAGACCGTCCGCTGTTCGTGCGGCCAGTTCTTTCAGCTGTCTGACTCGGTCTTCGAGGGGGAGGCCGGGTGGGCGGGGGCGCTGGACCAGCGGGAACCATGAGAGCAGGTTCTTGTCCGTCGGGTCTGTTCCGACGTTCGTCATATCGGTTCCCGTTCTTGCAGCTGGTGATCGGCGGTGGGGTCGTGCCCGAACACCACGGTCTTGGCGGTGTGCGCGAGGACGGCCTGCGTTGTGTGGGGAAGGCCGTGCCGGTTCCAGGCGAAGATGATGTGGTGGGCGAGGACGGCGCGTAGGCCGCGGCGCAGCAGGCCGTCGGTGGACAGGGCGGCCAGTTCGCTGCCGGCAGCGGCGAAGGCGCTGGTCCAGTCGGCGAAGGCCGGCGGCAGGTTGTCTCTGGTTAGGCTGCCGGCGTCGATGCTCATCAGGTGCCGCAGGCCGTCTTGCAGGGTGCGAAGCCTGTCGTCGGGGATTCGCTCGGGTGGTTGCCGGTGGCCGGCGACCCGCGCCCACACGTCGCCTTCCTCGTACCAGTCGAGCCCAGCCGCGCGTAGCAGGCGCGAGCACAGCAGGACCGACAACTCACGGCGGCGGCGGTTGCCCGGCGTGTGGCTGGTGCCGTTCAGATAGGCGAGCAGGTGTCGGCTGTCGAGGTGGAAGAGCCGGTGGGTAGCGTCCATGCCTTCGGCGCCGCCGAAGGCATGGACTTCTGGTTCGTAGATGGTGAACGTGGCGTCCCCGATGCGGCGCGTCTCCCGGAGGTCGGCGAGACGGGCATGGACGTACGCCTGGGCCTCTCCTGTCGTCTGACGGGTCAGGTAGCGGATGCGCCAGCACGGCGCTTTACGCACGAAGAACCAGGATGTGATGAGCCCGTCGGTCTCGGCGGTGTCCAGTAAGGGGGCGAGGTGGTCCACGGCGGTGCCCTCCGCGTTCGCCCAGTCGGGGAAGGTGACGTTGACCTGGTGCCAGTGGCAGGTGTCCATGTCGGCTCCGGGTCAGGCCAGCAGGAGGAAGGCGTCCCAGCCCGACGCCGGGGCGGCGCCGGTGCCGGCGGTGTGCAGGGCGAGGGCGGCGCCGGCGGCGCCGTCGAGAAGCTCGGGGTCGAGCACGGACCGGCCCATCTGTGCGATCAACCTGGTTGACAGGCCGGGGAGTTCGGCGGCGATCTGGGGATTCTGGGAGTCGGCCGCCATGCGCCAGGCGGACTGGAGCAGCCCGGCTGTGCCGTGACACAGCCCGATCTCGGCGAGCCGGTCGAGTTGCGCCTGATCCCGTATCGCTGCGAGCAGCGCGTTCTCGGCAGCCTGCTGGCGTGCGGTGTCTCCGAGGGCCATGCTGGCGAGCTGCTGGGCGCGGGCGGTGCCGCTGACCCCGTAACACCAGGAAGGTCGAGGCCGCAAGGCCGCCTCGACCCTGCCCTCGCGCACCTGGCGGAGGGTGACGAATCCGGGCCACCAGGGACTGGCGTCGCCGTGCTGGCGCCAGCGGTCGGTCCATGCACAGATCCGTGTGATCGCTTCGTCGGCGCCGTGAACGGGCAGGCCGCGGAGGCGGGCCAGGGAGAGCAGGGCCAGGACGGCCGCGATGCCGTGCGCGAGGCCGACGTTGCCGTGTCCCTGCGGGAACTCGGGGCTGGGCTCGCCGTTGGGTGCCGAGCCCGTCCACCAGGGTGGGAGGTCGTCTCTCCCGATCAGCGGTTCGGTCAGTCGTACCAGGTACGACAGCAGCTCGCCGGTGACCGGGTGATCGGGGTGGCGCCGCAGGTGGTAAACGCCCAGTCCGGACAGGCCCCGGATCAGGTCGAACTCCTTCATCGCGGGCCGCCGGCCCTGCTCGATGCGCGCGTGGGCCGCGACAAGTCGGGTGCGCGTCATCGCGACGACGGCCTGATCCAGGCCGCTGAGGGCACGGTGGTACCGGCGCGATGGTCCGGCTGCCGTGTGCAGGGCGAAGGCCACGGCCGGAGCGCCCAGGAACAGGCCCGCGTTGGCCGCCGCGGTCAGTTCGCCGGACGCGGCGGCGGACAGCCAGACGTGCGCGGTGTTCCAGTCGCCGCGTCCGGAGCGAGCACGTTCGATGTGTAGCAGGGCGACGCCCGCCGCACCGCCGGCGAGCGACTGCGGCCACGCCCTCCCCCCGGCCGGTCGCTCGGCGGCCCATGCGGTGTTCGGGTCGGCCAGGGCTTCGGCGACGGCGTCCGCGGCGGCGAGCGGGCCCGGATCGGACCTGGTCATGATGGGTTCCTCGTTCGCGCGGTCCAGCTCAGCGCGGCGGCGCGAGCCAGGTGCAGGCAGGCGCGCTCACCGGCCAGGCTGACTCCGGCCATACGGACGTGGTGGAGATGCAGCAGATCAGGCAGCAAGACGGTGGGGGCCTCCGCGCGGGTCTCCTGAAGGACGCGTCGGTAGGCGGCGAGTGCCTCGCGCCGGTGCTCCCAACAGGAGACGACGTGTTCGCCTCCGGGCTGTGCGGCCAGGGCACGCTGGTCGGCCGGGTTCGCCAGGGCGAGGGTCTGCTTGTACAGCGCGCGGGCCGGGGCGGACGGCTCCGTCCGGGTGTGGCCGATGAGCCAGCTCGTCGCCTCGGCGGTGTCAGCGATCAGGCTGATCACTATGTCGAGCATGCTGGCGGCGGTCAGCGCTCGCCGGTCGGGCCCGTCCTTCTCCCCGGAGGCGGCCAGCTGGGCGAGCGCTGCCGCTGAGTCGGCGGCGAAGTACGCCTCTGCGGCGTCCATCGCGGCGGTACCTCCGAAGCGTGAGGTCTCGGGGAAGTAGGTGTCCCACTGCGCGCGGGAAATCAAGCCAGCGCGGCGAAGCCGCTGGGTCCAGGCGCCGACCCGGTCGGCCGTCGGCCCCACACCGTCGGCAGTGACAGCGAGCCGCAGGCGCAGATGTTCGTCGGGGTCGTGGTAGCGCAGGAACCACCACCGTGCCTCGCCCGTCACCTGTCCATTCAGCTCGTTGACGAGGTGCGGCAGATGGTGGGTGAGGATGTCGTCCTGGCAGCCGAGGCTGGCGTAGAGCTTGACCGAGAACCGTGAGCCGCAGCCCGGGAGATGCCCGTGATCGCGGCCGACGACCTGTGCCTGGCTTAACCATCCCGGTGTCGCTGCCTGAGCGGTAGCGGCTGCCAGGGGGACGACGATCTCGTGGGCATGCCCGCCGACCCAGCCGGCCGCGTCGGCGTCGGGGGCGGCGCGCAGCAGCGCGGCGCCGGAGCGGTCGAGGTGGGAGCGCAGCAGTGCCCGGTGGGCCGGTTCGGACAGGTCCAGTCCGATGCGCTGGTCACCGTCGCCGAGGTAGACCGCTGACGGGAGATTGACCTGCTCCCGCCAGCTGGCCAGGGCACGGTCCCACTCCGTCCAGCCGGCCGCGGAGCCGGGCAGTTCCGCGGCCCCCAGCAGCCAGCGCGCCGGTGAGAGGACTGTTCGTCCATGCCGCAGCGCCGGCAGGAACGGCAATCGGGCTGCGGCCCCCCAGTCGAAGGGGGCACAGGGAACGCTCAGCGCGGTCGGCGCCTCGGCGAGGAAACGCGCCAGCGGATGCGCGCGTCGAACCGGCTCCACCGCGTTGAGCGCCACCGGTTCCACCAGCTGGCGGCGGGAGAGCGAGAGCAGGTAGATCCGGTGCACATCGGCCGTCACCGCGATGTCGTCCAGCGTCAGCGTGCCCTTGCCCTCGTCGCCAGCGTCGTGGTATTCGCCGAGTGAGAGCAGGTGCGCCATGACCTGGGGGGCGCGTCCCACCGTGTCGGTGTTCGTGTAGCGAGCGGGCGCGGAGATCTGCACGCTCAGCGCGTCGCGGTTCGTGGTGGGAAGGCCCGCGTACAGCGCCGACATCCGCGCACGGTCCTGCGCGTCGAAGAGGTCCAGGAACCGCCCGGTCGTGGTGCCGGCTCTGCGCGACACCCCGACGACCGCGAGCGTGAACGCGCCCTCGTCGAGCGAACGGATGCTTGCGGCGTGGACGCGTACGGTGAGTTCCGTGGTGGGCTGAATGCGGGCGTCCTTGTCGACGACCGTAAGGTCGCTGATCATGGTCTCGTCGAGGACGATCTCCCGTTCACGGCGCAGCGCGGCGTTCTGCGCCAAGGCCAGCAGCTTCGCGTCCCGATCGGTGAGCGTGACGCCCGCGGGTGCGGGACTTCCGGCGTAGCCGGCGGGATAGCCCAGTCCGATTTCAGGGGCGACCGCGTCGAGAACAGGAACCAGGGCGCACGGCCCGTACCGTTCGAGGAAACGCCCATGCCAGGCGTCCCAGCCGGAGCTGAGCGTCGAGCGGCGCGCCAGGCGCACCAGCACGCCTGCCGCCGTCGCGGCCTCGGCCGCGACCGGGCGGGGCACGGCCAGCGCCCAGTCCATCCGCAGATCGACCCGCAGCGTCTGCTCCGCCGTGGGGTGGACATCAGCCATGTCGTCGCCGAGGCGCTCGCGGTGGCTGCGTGCGACGGCCCAACACGGCGCGTTGTCATGGCTCCGCAGACCATCGACGATCTTGCTCAGGCG
>NZ_CAUVXO010000361.1:2439-5747 GCF_963555865.1 Protofrankia sp. Cr1 | reverse complement strand
AAGGCCCGGATAGCCGAAGGCCCGGATAGTGGTGTTCTATCCGGGCCTTCGCGCGGGCGACAGCTCTCACATGTCTGCTTCGCCACGCTGTTCTCGCTGGTTCACCAGGCCCGCACCGGCCGCTATGACAGATCGAGAGCGTGCGACAGAACTGCTTCGATCTCGGCCGCGGCGGCGCCTCCATAGGCGCTGCTCAGCCGCGCCGAGGCGGTACCGGGGTCGAGCCGCCACTCCTGTGGACCCGAGGTCTCCAAGACCAGGGTCGCGATGAGAGAGCCCAGCTGGGCGGCCCGCTCCCAGGCCAGTCCACCCTCGACCCCGGCCAGGAAGCCGGCCCGGAACGCATCGCCGACACCGGTGGGGTCGACAATCTCCGTGGCGGGCACGACGTCGACGTGAATGCTCTTTCCATTGCCGACGAGCAACGCGCCCTTGGCGGACAAAGTAGTGACCCGCAGTTCCACCCGCTCGCCGATCTCCGCCTCGCTCCACCCGGTCCTGCGGATGAGCAGCTCCCATTCGTACTCGTTGGTGAACAGATATTTCGCACCGTCGACGAGGGACCGACACTGGTCGCGGTCGAGCCGCGGAAGCTGCTGAGACGGATCAGCGACAAACGCGATACCCAGCTGTCTGGCCTCGGCGGTGTGGTTGAGCATGGCCTGCGGATCATTGGCGCCCACCAGGACGAGACCGATCCCGCGGTCGGCGGCAATCGGTGCGAGCGAGATGTTCCGTGCCTCGCTCATCGCTCCTGGGTAAAACGACGCGAGCTGGCACTGGTCGTCGTCGGTGGTGCAGGTGAAACGCGCGGTGTATGCGGTGGTGCAGACAAGCAGTCCTGCGCAGTCAACCCGGTGGCGTTCCAGCCAGGCACGATAATCATCGAAATCCTTGCCGACCGCGCCCACCAGTACCGGGTTTTGGCCTAGGACGCCCATGCCGAACGCGATGTTGGCGGCTACGCCGCCGCGACGGATAACGAGGTCGTCGACGAGGAAGCTCAGCGACAACCGGTCGAGGTGAGTGTCGAGAAACTGGTCGGCGAACCTCCCGGGAAAGCGCATCAGATGGTCGGTGGCGATCGAGCCGGTGACAGCGATGGTTCCTGCGGACATGCACTCCCCTTGTACTTCTCAGCAGACGAAGGTGGTCTGGCCGCGGAGCATCAGACACGCCCTAGTAGCGGTAGTGCTCCGGCTTGAACGGCCCCTCGATGTCGACACCGATATAGTCCGCCTGGTCCTTGGTGAGCTTCGTGAGGTCTCCGTTGAGCGCCTGCACGTGGATCATCGCGACCTTCTCGTCGAGAAGCTTCGCCAGCCGGTAGACCTCGCCTGCGTACTCGGTGTGCTTGGTGAACAGCTCGATCTGCGCGATCACCTGGTTGGAGAAGCTGTTACTCATCACGAACGAAGGGTGACCGGTGGCGTTGCCCAGGTTCATGAGCCTGCCCTCGGACAGCACGATGATCGTGTGCCCATCCGGGAAGACCCACTCGTCGACCTGGGGCTTGATGGTGACCTTGCGAATGCCGGCGATGCGGGCGAGGCCGTCCATGTCGATCTCGTTATCGAAGTGACCGACGTTGCCCAGGATCGCCTGGTGCTTCATCCGCGCCATGTGTTCGGCCGTGACGATGCTCTTGTTGCCCGTGGTGGTGATGACGATATCCGCCTTGTCGACGACGTCGTCGAGCCGGGCGACCTGATAGCCCTCCAGCAGTGCCTGCAGTGCGCAGATCGGGTCGATCTCCGTGATGATGACGCGCGCACCCTGGCCGGCGAGCGCCTCGGCCGAGCCCTTACCGACGTCGCCGTAGCCGCAGACGACCGCGACCTTGCCGCCGATCAGTACGTCGGTAGCCCGGTTGAGGCCGTCGATCAGCGAGTGCCTGATGCCGTACTTGTTGTCGAACTTGCTCTTCGTCACCGAGTCGTTGACATTGATTGCCGGGAACAGCAACTCCCCCCGCGCGGCGAGCTGGTAGAGCCGGTGGACCCCGGTCGTGGTCTCCTCGGTGACGCCACGGATGCCGGCTGCGATGTCTGTCCACATCCCAGGCGCGGTGGCCAGCGAGCGGCGCAGTGTCTCGAGGATTATGCGGTACTCGTCGGACACTGTCAGATCATCGTCGCCGACCGTGGGGACCGCACCCGCCTTCTCGAACTCGACTCCCTTGTGGACCAGCAGGGTCGCGTCCCCGCCGTCGTCGAGAATCATGTTGGGGCCGACCGGTTCGCCGTCGTCGGCGGTGAAGGTGAACAGTTGTTCGGTGCACCACCAGTACTCTTCGAGGGTTTCGCCCTTCCATGCGAAGACCGGCACGCCCGTCGGCTCCTGGGGCGTCCCGTCCGGTCCGACGACGGCCGCGGCGGCGGCATGGTCCTGGGTGGAGAAGATGTTGCAGGAGACCCAGCGTACCTGCGCGCCGAGGGCGACCAGGGTCTCGATCAGCACGGCGGTCTGCACGGTCATGTGCAGCGAACCGGCGATGCGGGCGCCGTGCAGTGGGCGAGCCTCGGCATATTCACGGCGCAGCGCCATCAGGCCGGGCATCTCGTGCTCGGCGAGCCGGATCTCCTTGCGCCCGAACTCGGCGAGTCCGAGGTCGGCGACGGCAAAGGAAATGCCGTTGCGGCTGCGATAGATTTCCGGTGTCGTCATGGTGGTCATGCAGGTTCCCTCTCAGGCCATGGTGGACGTGCTGTCGATGGTGGACGTGCTGTCGGTGGTGGTCTTGCTGTCGGTGGTGGTCAGGCCGGCGGCGTCGCGCAGCGCGGCCGCCCGGTCGGTGCGCTCCCACGGTAGGTCGACGTCGGTACGGCCGAAGTGCTCGGCCACCAGCTTTTCGATGAGCCTGCGGGCCACCCGCTCGGTACCGAAGGTCTCGACGAGCATGGGAACCGGGCGCGCCACCCCGATCGCGTACGCAACCTGTACCTCCGCACGTGCCGCGAGCCCGGCGGCCACGACGTTCTTCGCCACGTAGCGTGCCGCATACGCCGCGGGACCGGTCCACCTTAGACGGATCCTTACCCGAGAATGCGCGACCGCTGTGCCGGGCGAACCCGCCGAGGGAAGCCGAAACTCGACCGCCACCGGGTGCGCGGCCAGCCAGGGTACACCGCGCACTGGCCGGGCGCTCTCACTCCTTCGAGGTAGTCGCCAGTCCTGCCTCGAGCAGGTCCATCGCCTTGACGAAGCTGGCCCGCTCCAGTTCAGCGACGATCCCGCTCGCGGTGGCCAGCGTGAGACCGAGCCGCCCGGCGAGGCACCCGACGGTCAGCGGATCCTCCTGCAGGAGC
>NZ_CAUVXO010000361.1:0-2009 GCF_963555865.1 Protofrankia sp. Cr1 | reverse complement strand
CCGGCGGTTCGGCAGCCGGCACCTGGACGCTGGACCCGGCCGTAAGCCGGGTGGAGTTCCACTCCGCCAGCATGTGGGGGATGGCGAAGATACACGGTCAGTTCACCGCCGTGAGCGCCACGGGCTCGGTCAGCCCCAGCGGCGCAGTCACCGGAGAGATCACCATCCAAGCGACATCCCTCGACACAAAAAACAAAAAACGTGACATCCATCTCCGCTCGAAGGACTTCTTCGACGTCGCGCAGTACTCCACGATCACCTACTCGGTGGACCGCATCTCGCCGCTCGACGGGAAGCGGGTCGAGGTCCTGGGTGTGCTCACGGTCCGCGGGCAGCGTCAGCCCCTGCCGTTCACCGCAACGGTTACCGACGCGACCGCCGACGCCGTGACCATCGAGGCGGAGCTGGAGGTGGACCGGTCCCACTTCGGGATGGGATGGAGTCCGATGAAGGTGGCCTCGATGAGCAACCGGATCGTGGTGAACGCCCACTTCCGTAAGGCCGACCACTAGGGCCTGCCTGATGGATCCTGGTCGATGCATGCGGTGATCCAGGCTGCCTCCCGCAAGACGACGACAACCCACAGGTGGTCGCCTGGGCGCCGAACGGTGGTGACCATCCTCAACCGTTGTGGCGTGGGCGCAGACCGTCGAGGAGAAGGCGCACGATCTCTTCGCGCATGGACACCGGTAGCACCGGGTCGAGGGAGAACGACGCGCGTAGTACCGCGATACCGATGAGAGCGTCGGCGACCGTCGAGGCGTTGACGTCGCAGCGGATCTCTCCGCGCGTGGCGGCGTCGCGCAGAGCATCCTCGATCGCAGCCAGGCACCGGTCGATCGAGTCCCGTTTGAACGCCTGGTAGAGCTCGGGGAACTGTTCGATCTCCATGACACAGCGTTGCAGGATGCTGCGCCGGGGTTCGACGAAGACCGCGGCGAGCCCAGCCAGGAGGGTCTCCAGATCCTCGACGATCGTTCCGGTGCGCGGCGGGGTCAGACCTGCCGCCAGCGTGGACATCCCGGCCAGGATGAGGTCCTCCCGCGCCGGCCAGCGAGCGTAGATGCTTCGCTTGGCGGCCCTGGCCCGCGCTGCCACCGCCGTGACGGAGAACTCGGCAATCCCCCGGTCGGCCAGCTCCTGGACGGCCGCAGCCAACACTCGCGCGTCCACCGAGCCGTCGCGGGGGCGGCCCCGCGGTCGAGACCCGACTGCCGCCATCACCCCAGCATATAGGTCACGCCTGCAGTTGCATAATTCGCTGACACGGATTAACGTCACTGTCACGGTCGCATAAATGTCGAGGGAGCGGACCATGGAGGAAACACCGATGACCATTCACGATTTCACCGTCACGACCGGCGATGGTGCACCACGTTCGCTCAGCGACTACGCCGGTCGCGCAGTTCTGATCGTCAACGTCGCCAGTAAGTGCGGCCTGACCCCCCAGTACGAGGGGCTGGAAGCGCTGTACCGCGACACCCGCGACCGCGGCCTGGAGATCATCGGTTTTCCCTGCAACCAGTTCGGCGGTCAGGAACCTGGCACCGACGCCGAGATCCAGGAATTCTGCTCGACCCAGTTCAACGTCACCTTTCCGATCTTCCACAAGATCGAGGTCAACGGCCCGGGCGCCGACCCCCTCTTCGTCTACCTACGAACCCAGGCACCCGGTGACTTCGGCCCCTCGGCCGGGCGCATCTACGACCACATCAAGGCCACCCGACCGGAGACAATCGGCACGGACGAAATCAAGTGGAACTTCACAAAGTTCCTCGCCGACCGCGACGGAACAGTGATCCGCCGCTACGAGCCCACCATCACCCCCCAGGAGATCCAGGACGATCTGGAAAAAGTTCTGGCCTGACGGTTCCAGGCCTGCCGGCTGCTCTCTGGCGCGGGACCTGGACCTGTACCTCGCATCGGTACTCATAGGTCATCCGACCCCATAGGTAGGAACGGCCGCTACAGCAGCCTTTTCGACCTACGCCAGACCGGTACGCGGTGTC
>NZ_CAUVXO010000360.1:4924-6054 GCF_963555865.1 Protofrankia sp. Cr1 | reverse complement strand
GGCATGGATCAGGAGGCCCCGACAGCCGATGTCCTCGCTGATGCCCACGAGTCGGGTGACGGCGTCGGCGAGTAGGCCGGCGCCGAGCCCGCAGCCTTCGTGGTTCACGTGAACGCCCAGCCGGGCGAGGAGGGCGACGGGCTGGGGGTAGCGTCCGGCACCCTTGCGGAGCCGTGGGGGAGCGGACTCGACATCGATCTGGGCCATGCACCAGGCGTAGTAGGCGACCACGTCGCGGCTTCGGTGTGGGGTGACTGGGGTGACGACGACGACCCTGGTGGTCCCGGTTGTAGCGGATTGGCGGGCGTGGCGGCGCAGCCAGTTGGTCTGCTCGTCGGACCGGCAGGTGAACCCGTCGAGGTCGTCGACGGGTTCGAGTAGTCGCGGTGGCTGGTAGTCGGTCACCCGATGAAGGGGGACGGCCGTTGCATGAGCTGGCGCAGTCCGACGAGTTCCTCGGCGGGGCGACGGTTGACTCGTTCCCACTCGGCTGCCGCCTCGGGAGGCAGCGTGAACCGGTCGCGATCGGCAAGCACCCGGCGTGCCGCGTCGGTGAGGTGGCTGACGACGAACGAGGTGAGATCGGTGCCCGCAGCCTCGGCGGCCCGGTCGATGAGCACTCGTTCCTCCGCGGTGGTGCGAACTTCGAGCCGTCGGTCTCGTGTCCGGGCCGGTGTAGCCATGGCGAGCTCCTCTGAAGTGTACGGCCATCATACGGCCATTCCAGATCCACGGCAATCCGCTCGACGCGCCGGCCGCGCCGCTCACTCGGTTTGGCGGGCTCCAGAACACCGATTTGGGCGGCGACCTGCATGTCTGCGTGCGGGACAGGGGGCGTGTTGGGCAGGCTGAATGGTCATGGTGTGGTCCCTGCTCTACGCCCTGACGCGTCACCCTCGACGGGCCCGCATCACCCAGGCCGCTGCCGGCCACTTCGGCCACCTGGAGTTCCTTCCACGGGCATGTCACGCGTCACCGACCTCCCGCTGGTTCCTCGATCCCGCCGAGTGGGGACGCGGGGACGCGGGGACGCCGGATCGCGCTAGAGCAGGGAACGCATCCGCAGCAGATCGCGCATGCTGGCGTCCACCTTCAGCCGGCCGCTGGCCCAGGCCGAGGAGAACCGCAGG
>NZ_CAUVXO010000360.1:3971-4674 GCF_963555865.1 Protofrankia sp. Cr1 | reverse complement strand
CTTCCATCGCTGACGGCAACGAGATCGTCGCTGTTCACCGTGAAGGTGACCTTGGCCGTCTCGTCATCGTCCTCGCCCTCGTTGATGTCCAGGACGCTGCCGTCGCGCAGTTCCGCGGAGAAGCTCGTCCCGAGATCGGGTATCCGACACACGATGGTGCGGTCGGGGGTCAGCTCGCGCATGCGGTCGTTGGCCAGCTCGTTGAGGCGATCCGCCAACGTACGCAATGCCACCGCACACTGCTGCCTGGTCGCCATGCCGGCCGGTTCCTCCTTCCGCCGGTCCGCCGGTCCGCTGGGCTGTGGCGGCGGTGACGGTGGTGACGGTGGTGGAGATGGGCCGCTACGGAGAGCCTAACGCCGGTCTGCCGAGCGCAATGTCTTCGACACAGCTTGCCGGCCGGCCGTGCGTTCGTACCGGTGGCGCGCGTAACCGTCGCCACAGCGAGCGGGATCCGGGCATCCTGGTTGGGACGACAGCGGCGTACCGCGGGGTGACGGCCCTGCCGTCGCTGTCACGGAAGAGGAACACCTCATGACCGTTGACGTCCCGGACGATGTCCGTGGCGCGCTCGCGCGGGTGGACCGGCTGCCCGCGCTGCCCGTGTCAGCGCACGTCGCCGTCTTCGAGGAGGTCCACCGCCTTCTTGACGGTGTGCTCGCGGATCTTGACGGGCTCACGGCCACCCCACCGATTCCGGCCA
>NZ_CAUVXO010000360.1:0-3511 GCF_963555865.1 Protofrankia sp. Cr1 | reverse complement strand
CCCCGCCAGGTCCGGTCACCCCGTCGCGGCCGGCCGACGCGCCCGGCCGGCCGCGGGCGTGACCGGCACGAAGCGCGCTGTCGTGGTCCGCAGGACGCGGCTGGACCGTGAACTCGTTCGGCGAGGCATGGTTCGCTCCCGCGAGCAGGCCAGCGAAGCGATCGCCGGCGGACGGGTCCGGGTCAGCGGACGTCCGGCGACCAAGCCCGCGACGGTCGTGGATGACACCACCCCCATTGCGATCATTACCGGGGACGACCCCGGGTACGCGTCGCGCGGCGCCCACAAACTGCTGGCGGCACTGTCGACCTTCGCCGGGAGCCAGCCACCGCTGCGGGTGAGCGGACGCCGGTGTCTGGACGCCGGGGCGTCCACCGGCGGTTTCACCGATGTGCTGCTGCGCCACGACGCCGGTGAGGTCGTCGCGGTGGACGTCGGCTACGGCCAGCTGGCGTGGCAGCTGCGGACCGATCCACGGGTCGTGGTGCTGGAGCGCACCAACGTCCGCTATCTCACCGCCGAACAGATCGGCGGGCCGGTCGACCTGGTGGTGGCCGATCTGTCGTTCATCTCTCTGCGGCTGGTGCTGCCCGCCCTGCGGGCGTGTGCCCGGCCGGCGGCGGATTTCGTCGTCCTGGTCAAGCCGCAGTTCGAGGTGGGGCGCGACGGACTCGGGCCGGGTGGGGTCGTGCGGGACGTGGCCCTGCACGCATCGGCGGTGCGGGAGGTGGCCGCGGCCGGGGCCCGGCTCTCCCTCGGCGTTCGCGGGGTTGTCGCGAGTCCGCTGCCTGGCCCCGCGGGCAACGTCGAGTACCTGCTGTGGCTTGCCGGGGATGCGCCGTGCATGGCCGAGCCGCGGCTCGCCGAGGCGGTCGCCGCCGCGGTCGCCGCTGGTCCAGCCGGTCCCGCCGGCGTACCCGACAGTGGCGGCCGGTCGAACATCTCCAGCCAGTCGGATATCGCCGGCCAGTCGGGAGAGGTCCGCGGATGAGCCGGGAAGTCCTGGTCGTGACCCATCCCCGCCGTTCGGTGGTGCGCGAGGTCGCCCAGCGCGTCCTGGACCAGTTCGTCGCCGCCGGAGTTGCGCCGCGGGTGCTGCGGGACGAGGCCGACCTGCTCGACCTGCGCTGTGACAACGTCGTCCCACCGGATGAGGCCGCGGCACTCGGGGTCGAGCTGGTCCTCGTCCTCGGCGGGGACGGCAGCCTGCTACGCGGCGCGGAGCTTGCCCGCAACGCCGATGCCCCGCTGCTCGGCGTCAACCTCGGCCATGTCGGCTTTCTCGCCGAGGCCGAACCGGACGCGCTGGAGTCCACGATCGACCACGTCGTCCGCAAGGACTACCAGGTCGAGGAGCGGATGACCGTCGACGTGACGGTCCGCCACCGAGGTGAGTTGACCTACCGTGGCTGGGCTCTCAACGAGGTGTCGCTGGAGAAGGTCGACCGGTCCCGGATGCTGGAGTGCGTCGTCGAGGTCGACAACCGCCCGCTGTCGCGATGGGGCTGCGACGGCATGATCTGTTCGACTCCGACCGGATCGACGGCGTACGCGTTCTCGGTCGGCGGCCCGGTCATGTGGCCGGGTGTCGAGGCCCTGCTGGTCGCGCCGATCAGCGCCCACGCCCTGTTCGCCCGGCCCCTGGTACTGGCTCCCACATCGTCGGTCGCCATCGAGGTGCTGCCCTCGACCCCGGCCGTGCTGTCCTGCGACGGGCGGCGCTCGGTGGAGGTCGCCGAGCACTCCCTGGTCGAGGTGACGCGCGGACGCCGTCCGGTGCGGCTCGCCGTGGTGCACCCGCGGCCGTTCACCGACCGGCTGGTCGCCAAGTTCGACCTGCCGGTGACGGGTTGGCGGGGTCGGACGGGCCGCTGACCGGCAAAAGGCGGTGCGCCCGCCAACGCGGGCGGGACGCGCCATAGAGTCACGTCTGTGCTCGAGGAAATTCGCATTCGCGGCCTCGGGGTCATCGACGACGCCGTGCTCGAGCTTGCGCCCGGTCTCACCGTGGTCAGCGGCGAGACCGGCGCCGGCAAGACCATGATTGTCCAGGGGCTCGGGCTTCTCACCGGCGGGCGTGCGGACGCCGGCTTGGTGCGTCCCGGCGTTGGTCGGGCCTTCGTCGACGGACGGCTGGTCACTCCGACTGACGGCCCGGTGGCCGAACGTGTCCGGGATGCGGGCGGCGAGTGCGATGACGACGGTCTGCTCATCGGGCGGACCGTGACCGCGGAGGGTCGCTCCCGTGCACACGTCGGCGGCCGGTCGGTCCCGGCCAGCCTCCTCGCCGAGATCACCGACGGGTTGATCGCGGTGCACGGCCAATCCGACCAGCAACGGCTGTTGCGGGCCGGTGAGCAGCGCAGTGCCCTCGACCGGTTCGCGGGCGTCGCGGTCGCGCGGCCGCTGGCGGCCTACACGGTCGCCCGTGCGCGGCTGCGCACGGTCGCAGCCCAGCTCGCCGAGATCACCGAACGGGCCCGGGAACGCTCGGTGGAGGCGGAGCTTCTGCGTAGCGGGCTGGCCGAGATCGAACGGGTGGATCCCCATCCCGGTGAGGACACGGCGCTGGACACCGAGCTGCGCCGGTTGGACCACGCCGAGACGTTGGTGCAGGCCGCCAGCAGCGCCCACGCGGTGCTGGTGAGCGACCCCGCGGTCGGCGACGGCGCGCCCGGTGCCGCCGATCTGCTGGGCACCGCCAATCGGATGGTCGCCGTGCAGGCGTCCCTTGACCCGGACCTGTCCGCTCTGTCCGACCGCCTGCACGAGGTCGGGATGCTGCTCGCCGACGTCGCCGCGGACCTCGCCTCCTACGCGGCCGGCATCGAGTCCGACCCCGGCCGGCTTGCCGTCGCACAGTCGCGCAAGGCAGCTCTGGCAGGACTCGCCCGCGTGCACGGCACGGACCTGGCCGGGGTGCTGGCGTGGGCCGAGAAGGCCGGGCGCCGCCTGCTTGAGCTCGACTCGGACGCGGACCGGTCCGGGGCGCTGACATCCGAACGCGACGCCCTGGTGGCTGATCTCGGCGAGTGTGCCACCGAGATCAGCAAGGCGCGCCGGGCCGCCGCCGACAGGTTCGCCGCGGCGGTGGCCGCCGAGCTCGCGGGCCTGGCGATGCCCAGAGCGCGGGTCGAGGCGGTCGTCTCCAACGCGCCGACCCCGCAGGGATACCCGTGGACGGCCGGCTGCTCGCCTACGGGCCGGCCGGGGTCGACGAGGTGGAGCTGCGCCTGGTGCCGCACCCCGGGGCACCGGCCCGCCCGGTGCACAAGGGGGCGTCCGGCGGCGAGCTGTCACGGATCATGCTCGCCATCGAGGTTGTGCTGGCCGCCGCGGACACGACGACGACCATGGTCTTCGACGAGGTGGACGCGGGCGTCGGCGGGCGGGCCGCGGTCGAGGTCGGCCGGCGCCTGGCCCGGCTCGCCCGGACCCATCAGGTGATCTGCATCACGCATCTACCGCAGGTCGCGGCCTTCGCCGACCGGCATCTGGTGGTGCGCAAGGC
>NZ_CAUVXO010000359.1:3232-5694 GCF_963555865.1 Protofrankia sp. Cr1 | reverse complement strand
CGGATCTCCGGATCTCCGGATCTCCGGATCTCCGGGTCGGCCGCCGGGGTACGGGCCAGATCGCCGGTGCGGTGCCCGACTCGTGCACGCCACACGGCGAATCTGCCGAATCGGGCGGCGTCTGTGTGGTTCGGTTGGCTCGTGGTATCGAATCCGCTCAAAGTCGGGAAAGCGCTGTGGACCAAGAACCGTCGACGGACGCTGATCGTCGTAGCCGTGGTCGTGGTTGCCTTCGCCTATACCTACCGCTCACCCACGGTGAAGACCGAGCGCGCCGCGATTCCGGCGGGCTACGCGTCGGCAGGCCGTGAGCTTGCGGTACATGCCGCCCCTAAGCCCAGGCAGCCGGTGCCGTTGGTCCTCGTTCTAGCTGACGACGGCAGCGACATGGCGGCGATCGAGAAGGCCAGCAACGCGTCGGCGCTTGCAGATCGCCAGAAGTTCGCCCTGGTGTACCCGGAGGCGGTGGCCAGCAGCTGGCAGGTCAACGGCCCGGATGCGCAGTACCTGCGGGACGTGGTCCGCTACGTCGCTCAGGAGCGATCGAACATCGACATGTCCCGGATCTACATCTGGGGCGGGGGAGAAGGCGGTCGCATGGCCCTTACGGTCGCCTGCAGCTCGCTTGACTCCGCGCAGAAGCCACTGTTTGCGGTGGTCGGGGCGGTGAACACGGTCGGACCGGCGCCCGCGTGCCCTTCGCAGGTTCATGTCAAGCTTCTGCCCCAGAAATGGGACGAAGCCACGACCGCTGCTTTGTGGACGTTTTCGAAAGATATCAGGGGCTAGAGCGACCGAAGGCCGCGCGCTGATGGCTCGTTTCGCGCGGCTGGTGGTACCAGGATCTCCAGAGATCCTGGAACCACCAGCTCTGTCTCTGGGCACGCTTCGTGTCATCACCGGATTGACTTCCCGCCGGCCGGCTCAGCCGGGGGGGTGGCGCGGCCGGCCGGCGGGAGTTCTGGACTCCCGCCGGCCGAGCGCACTGTGGGGGGGGTTCAGTGCGCAAGGCCAGCGGAAGCCCGCGTTCCGCCGGGCATTACGAGCCGGGGGGGTTGGCTCGCTCCGACCAGCGGAAGTCCTTGGAGACATCCAGTTGTGGTTTGGGGCCGCCAGATCAGCGCCGATTTCGACAGCACCGACCTGACGGCGAGGTTCACGCGTAACCGGAGGGGGAGGACACGCGGAACCCGATTGTGTTTTGAAGGAGCGGTAACCGTTTCACATGACCGGGATGGACGCTGCTGTCGCCGGTACCGACGTACGAGCCGACCTACCAGGCTCCTTGACCCCGAGAGGGCGTTGGGACTGTGATTGCACGCTAGCTGACGCGGCCGACCGAGTACGACGTGGTCCAGATAGCCTCGAGTTTGACAACGTCACCTGATTTTGGGGCTACCCACATCTTGCCATCACCGGCGTAGATGCCCATGTGGTAAATGTTACCAGGTGTACCGAAGAAAATCAGGTCGCCGGGCTGTTTGTTGTACTGCGATACTCGGGTCGTTGCCTCGTATTGAGCTTCCGCCGTACGAGGAAGGCTGCGCCCCAGCTGTTTGAAGACATACTGAACCAGGCCGGAGCAGTCGAATGCGTAAGGTCCCTCTGCACCGTACACGTAGGGCTTACCGGCCTGTTGTGCCGCCAGATAAACAGCCCGTAGACCGAGGGAGCCTGCGGATATCGTCGCATCGATCGTACTCGGTGATATCGTGCTGGCCCCACTGGAGCCGGATGCCTGAGGAACGCTACGAGCCACCGATCGAGGCGCCTGTGCCGGGACTGCCGGGGCTGGACCAGGCATCACAGTCATCGTACCGATGTTCGAGGAGTGCGCCGACTGCAGGGCGTCGGTGCCGTCGAAGATAGCCGTGATCTGTGTCGTGGTGAGAATCTTGGCTGTGTAGCTGGCGAAGCCCTGTTCGTTGGTGTACAGGTGCTTGAATGTCGCCCAGCCGTCAGGCAGCTTCACCTGAACCTTGATGAGCTGGTTCGGCAGCGGCGCGTGGGTCGTTCCGTCCTCGAGGGCGAAGCCCATGTCGATGGGCTGGTCGGCCTGCACGGAGACGTCCGGATTGGTGACCTTCAGCGCGACAGCCGACTTCGGGTGCAGGTCGGCCTGATCGATCACCTGGCTTGTGATGGAGCCGGGGCCGACCGAGGTGGCCGGGTTGATGACCGACGTGCGCAGGCCTGCGAGGGACGCCTGGCTTCCGAATTGCGATCCTAGCGTGATCCGCGAGCTGACCGAGGTTTCGTCCATACCGGTGTCGGTCGGGGCGCAGCCGGCGAGCGCGACACCGGACACGGCAACCGTGCCGGTTGTCATCGCGGCTACCGCGGCCCGGGCTCGGACGCGACTTGCTCCCGACGGTGGAGCCGGCGCGCGGTGCCTGCCACGGGCTGAGCGCCCGGTCATGTCGGCAGGCGGTCGCAGAGACGACGTCGTTGCCGATCTCGTT
>NZ_CAUVXO010000359.1:0-2882 GCF_963555865.1 Protofrankia sp. Cr1 | reverse complement strand
GGCGACTTTGTCGGCGACGACGAATATGACCATGTTGCCGGATCAAGCTGCACATCGGGCGCAGACAAGGCTGTGATCCTTCCCGTTCGCCTGCGAGGTGAGCTGTCGGGTTCGGGCTGGGCTGCCCGGTGGGCCGTGCGACCGTCGCACAGCTCGCTTAACCCCTAGGACTGCACCGCGGCTCGGTGTCGTCCGGTGGAGGATGGGTCCCCCGCTCCTGCCCTGGTGACGACTCGGAGGGGACACCGGGACCGTGGGCAGGATTCGGCGTTCGGCCCGGTGTTGTCGTGACGTCGGGGTGAGACTAGTTCAAAAGGATGGTGCCAGTAAACACTAGTCCCTCACAACTACGGCGAGTGCTCACAGAAGTGACCATATCGGCTCCTCCCATCCTCCATGCCGACCAGCTCGCCGCCATGCCCTGACCTGTTGGTCCGGGCGGCAGGCCGCCTGGCTGAGGCGCCCGATGCCGTGACCCACAGGATGCGGAAGATGACATTACGCCATAGCGACGACAGTCTGGCGGCGGGGGGCACTCGAGTGCCGATAGTTATCTTTCGTTGCCATGTAGTAGTGAAAATTGTCGCCTTGGTAGAGTCATCCGATTACGGATAGTCTCGATCGCTATGAGATGTCTCGCTCCTGCATCCCGCGCGGGCGCATCCCGCGCGGGCGCATCCCGCGCGGGCGCATCCCGCGTGAGCCACACGGCCCGGGGCTGTGGCGGCCCGGGGTCAGTGGCGGCGGGCGCGGGTCGCGCGGCGGGAGAGCAGGCCGGCGGTCTCCAGGACGTGCAGTTCGACCGCGAGTTGGTGAACCTCGGCAGGCAGGGAGCGGTAATGGCCGGACAGGGCTTCGACGGCGGCCTGCGCGCGGTCCGCGAGATCGTCCAGTGCCCGCTGATGAGTGCGCATCTGCGCCCGCTCATCCTGAATCGCGCGAACCGTGTCCTCCTGCCACCGCCGGGTACGCATCAGGTGCTCGCTGGCGTCCGCGGCCTGGCGCTCAGCATCCTCCAGCCGCCCGAGGAGCTGATCAAGTTGGTCCAACCTTGTTACCAGCTCCGCGATAAGATCATTGCGAACCGGGTACGTCGGTTTGGTCATCGGACCGCGTCGTGCACGTCGTGGGCCATGTCACGGATGTCGTCCCGTGTGCTGAGGCACGTCAGGTCGTGGGCGCGGCGGGGGATGTGACCGTTGTCATGCAGGTCCGTTGCAAGGGCCAGCACGGGGTGTGATCGCAGTCCTAGCCGTCTGCCGTTGGCCGGCCACTGGGACGGCGGCTGACGGTGGGTTCCCGCGCGAAGGGCCGACACAGCCGATTACGGTAGCCGACGCCGTGGTCTTCGTGAATCCCGTCGTCGGGTGATATATCGGAACTACATAGTCGGAAATAGCTATCAAAGCGAGACGGTAGTCCTGATGGGTCGCCGTCCTCAGGAGCGGTAGGGCCGAACGGGAGGACGGCAGGGCGCTCCGGTGGTATCCACCCAGCGGCCGGACCTGACCCGCAGCGCCCCTGGCGATAGTCCGAACGGGTGATACCCACGCCCTGCGATGGCCGCATGGCGGGGCATGGTACGTCCGTAATTAACCTGGATTTTCCTGGTTCGGGGCACCGATCTACTCTCGCCTCTCCGCGGCAGCCGGTACCCCGACTCAGGTTGCCGGGGGCCTATGGCCGGGCGAGCAGTATCATGATCGTATGATCTTCGGCCGGCGGGTTTCCTCTTCACCGTACCGGGTTCACGGGTGAGGCGGTCGGTTGCAGTGACCTGATCCCGGTGATTCAACGGGCATAATAGATTACACCATCGGCTTGATGCGTGGTCGTTGTTGTACGGTTTTTGTCGCCTGGGTTTTTTTATTTGTGATTACAGCCAGCCGTTGCGCTTGAAGGACCGATACAGCGCGAAGCAGATCGTCGCCATCAGACAGAGAACGGCCGGATATCCCCAGACCTGCCGCAGCTCCGGCATATGATCGAAATTCATTCCGTAGATGCCGGCGACCGCCGTCGGAACCGCGGCGATGGCGACCCAGGCACTGATACGGCGCATGTCCTCGTTCTGCGCGATGGTCACCTGCGTCAGGGTTGCCTGGATGATCGACGACAGCAGTTCATCGAATCGCGCTATTCGCTCGGTGACCAGTTCGAGGTGGTCGGCTACATCACGGAAGTACTCCTGAATCCGCGGTGGGATCCTGCCGACGCCCGGCTCGGTGAGCGCCCGCACCGGAGCGGCAAGTGGCGTGACGGCGTGTTTGAGCTCAAGCACCTCCCGTTTGAGCTGGTAGACCTTGCTGGCGTCGGGGCGGGTCGAGCGGCGGAAGACCGAGCCCTCGATGGTGTCGATGTCGACTTCGATCTTTTCGGTGACGACCAGGTAATCATCGACAATCTGGTCGCAGATGGCGTGGAGGACGGCCGACGGTCCTAGGCGTAGCATTTCTGGTTGCTTCTCCAACCGGCTGCGCAGCGCTTGGAGCCCGCCATGTTCACCATGCCGGACCGTGACGATGAAGTCCCGTCCGAGAAATACCATCACCTCGCCGGTGTGGACGATTTCCGATGTCGCGGTCAGCTCCTCGTGTTCCACGTAACAGGCGGTCTTGAGGACAACGAAAAGTGTCTCCCCGTATCGTTCCAGCTTCGGCCGTTGGTGGGCGGTGACGGCGTCCTCGACGGCGAGGGGATGCAGGCCGTAGACATCGGCGATATTGGACAGATCCGCCGCACTCGGTTCGTAAAGGCCGAGCCAGGCGAAACTACCGCGGTGGTCCCGGGCGACGCGCAGGGCATCGGTGTGATGGATAGGTTGCGGGTCGCGAGCGCCGTCCCGGTAGACGTGGCAGGCGACCACCCGGCCGGTTGGTGTC
>NZ_CAUVXO010000358.1:0-5351 GCF_963555865.1 Protofrankia sp. Cr1 | reverse complement strand
GGAGTCCGACGCCGAGTAGGCGCGCCCCTTCCACGCGGCGCCGTGGCCACGGCGGTGTGCCCGCGCCGAGTCCAGTGTCATGAGCACGTAGAGGACCGCCACCGCGGGGAGAGTCAGGACGACGGGCAGCGGCTGGCGGTAGTAACGGACCATCGGGAGGTAGGTGATGGTCATCACCACCCAGGCGCTGATCCCGGCCACAGCGGCAACGGCCGCGGCGCCGCCACCGGCACCGGCGGCGAGACCCGCCAGGCCGGCCACCGCGGCGAGCGGCGGGATGAGGTAGGCGAAGATCAGTCCGACAACGGTACCGACGAGCAGCGCCGGGGAATGCCGGAGCTGGGTGTACGCGCTGCGGGCGACCATCTTCCACAGGTCTGCCAGCTGCGGGTAGGGCCGGACGCTGCGCACGCCGCGCGGCCCGCGGTCGGCGAGGCCCAACCAGGTCCGGCCACCGGTCCGCTTGACCGCGCTGGCCAGGGAACAGTCGTCGATGACCGCGCCGGAGATGGCGGCCAGCCCCCCGGCACGTTCCAGCGCGGCCCGGCGCAGGAGTACACAGCCCCCGGCCGCGGCCGACGTCCTCGCGTCGGGCCGGTTGGCCCGGCGGAACGGATAGAGCTGGGCGAAGAAGTAGACGAAGGCCGGGATGATGATCCTCTCCCAGCGGTTCTGAGTGCGTAGCACGGCCATCAGCGACGTGAGGTCGAGACCGCGGCTGGTTGCGTGGCTCACCAGCCGGGTGACCGAATCCGGGCCGTGGGCGATGTCAGCGTCGGTGAACAGCAGCCAGTCCACATCCGGTGGCACGGTGCGCATGCCCTGTTCCAGCGCCCACACCTTGCCGACCCAGCCGGCCGGCCGTGGCTGGCTGGTGATGACCGTCAACGGCACCTGTGCATCGGGATGCCGGCCCAGCGCACGGGCAACGTCACCGGTTCCGTCGTCGCTGGCGTCGTCGACCAGCACGACCCGCAGCGAACCGGGGTAATGCTGGCCGAGCAGCGACGGCAGACTGTGCGGCAACATCTCAGCCTCGTCCCGAGCGGGGACGATCACGGTGACCGCGGGCCAGCCGCCGGGCGGCTCGGCTCCGCCCCGCGCCAAGGCATCATCGGGATCAAGCCGGGTGTCGGTGCACCAGAACATTCCGTGGCCGCCCAGTAGCACCAACCACACCAACAGGGAACAAAACGCACAAGCCGCCAGTGTTATCACGTCCGTCAGCCTCGCAGATCGCGCCGGCTCCAACTGTCAGCAGCGCCGGACTGAGACAACAACAGCCTTCCGTTCACCCGGATGAATCAGAAATTTCCACCTGATGTAACAGATTTGAGAATCGTCCCCGCCGGGCGGCTACGACTGGTTCCAGACGGATTACGATCGACTTGGACGTAGGAGTATTACTGACCGCCGCGGTACTGTCCAGCGGCACAAGGACGTTGGTCTCCGGGAAATAGGCGGCGGCACAGCCGGCCGCGGTCGGATACGCCACCACCCGAAAGTCCGCCGCGCGCCGGAGGACGCCGTCCTTCCACACGCTGACCAGATCGACCTGATCGCCGTCGGCGATGGTCAGGGCGGCGAGATCGTCGGGGTTGACGAACACGACCCGGCGGCCCTGACGGACGCCGCGGTAACGGTCGTCCAGCCCGTAGATCGTGGTGTTGAACTGGTCGTGCGAACGGACCGTCTGCAACAGCAGATGCCCGGGTGGAACCCGCAGCACGTCCAGGGTGTTGACGGTGAGCCGGGCCCGCCCGGTCTCGGTCGGGAAGGTGCGGGAGTCCCGCGGCGGGTGCGCGAGGACGAACCCACCGGGCCGCGCGACCTTCACCTCGAATTCCTCACAGCCGGGGACGACCCGGCCGATATGTCCGCGGACGCGACCGTAGTCGGCGGTGAGCCCCTCCCAGTCGACGGCGACACGGTCGCCCAGCGTCGCCCGGGCCAATCCGCAGACGATCGCCACCTCCGAACGCAGCGCGACCGAGGCGGGCGCGAGATTCCCTCGGGAGGCGTGCACCGCGCTCATCGAGTCCTCGACCGTGACGAACTGCGGCCCGCCGGCCTGCACGTCGATCTCGGTACGGCCGAGCGTGGGCAGGATCAACGCCCGCCGGCCGGTGACGGTATGCGATCGGTTCAGTTTGGTCGACACCTGGACGCTCAGTCGCAGCCGCCGGATCGCGGCCTCGGTGACCTCGGAATCAGGGGTGGCCGCGACGAAGTTCCCGCCGAGTGCGGTGAACACCTTCACCCTGCCGTCGCGCATCGCCCGCACCGTGTCGACCACGTCGAGCCCGTGTTCGCGCGGCGGATCGAAACCGAACTCGGCCGCCAGCCGGTCGAGAAAGAGCGCCGGCGGCTTCTCCCAGATGCCCATGGTCCGGTCGCCCTGGACGTTGCTGTGCCCGCGCACCGGACATACCCCGGCACCGGGACGACCGATGTTGCCGCGCAGCAGCAGGAAGTTGACGACCTCTCGGATCGTGGGCACCGAGTCACGGTGCTGGGTGAGCCCCATCGCCCAACAGACGATGATCCGTTGTGCGGCCAGCACCCGCTGCACGACCTGGTCGATCTCCGTGTCGGCCAGGCCCGTGGCGGCCCGAACATCATCGGCGGACAGCGTCCGCAGCTGCGCGGCCAGCTCGGCGAAGCCGTCGGTATGGGTGTCGATGAACGCCCGGTCGAGTACCTGCCCCGGCCGCGCGTCCTCGGCGGCCAGCAGGCGTGCGTTGATCGCCTGGAACAGGGCCAGGTCACCGCCGAGGCGGATCTTCAGGAACTGGTCGGCCAGCACCGTGCCAGACCCGATGACGCCACTGGGATGCTGCGGGTTACGGAACCGCAGCAGACCCGCCTCGGGCAGCGGGTTGATCGCGATGATGCTCGTTCCCGCGCGCTTGGCCGCCTCCAGCGCGGTGAGCATCCGCGGATGGTTCGTGCCCGGATTCTGCCCCACAATGAAGATCAGGTCAGCTTTGGCGAGATCGTCGAGGCTTACGCTGCCCTTGCCCACGCCGATCGTTTCGGTCAGCGCGGACCCGGACGACTCGTGGCACATGTTCGAGCAGTCCGGCAGGTTGTTCGTGCCAAAGGCCCGCACGAACAACTGATAGACGAAGGCTGCCTCATTGCTGGCCCGCCCGGACGTGTAGAAGGCCGCCTCGTCCGGGCTGTCGAGCGCCTGCAGTTCCTCGGCGACAATCGCGAACGCATCATCCCAACCCACCGGGACGTAGTGCTCCGCCCCGGCCGCCTTGTACATCGGCTCGGTGAGGCGGCCCTGCTGACCCAGCCAGTAACCGCTGCGGGCGGCAAGGTCACCAATGGGGTACTCGGCGAAGAACGCGGGGGTGATCCGACGAAGGGTCGCCTCCTCGGCGACGGCCTTGGCGCCGTTCTCGCAGAACTCGGCCCTTCTGCGCTCGGCCGGGTCGCCTTCGGGCCAGGCACACCCGGGACAGTCGAAACCGTCGACCTGGTTCAGCGCGAGCAGCGAGCGGACTCCGCGGCGGACACCCAGCTGGTCACGGACATGCGCCATCGCGTGCAGCACACCGGGAATACCGGCCGCGGACGACGCGGGGGAACCGACCCTGATCCCGCTCTCGCCGCTGTCCTCCCGTGGAGCATGACGTGGCATCGTTGGAATCCTCTCATCATGAACCGCTGTTCACCAGTGCGTCGGCAATGCGGTGCGCACCGGTGTAGACGTTCATCGAGCCGCCGCGGACGAACCCGACCAGCGTCATCCCGGCCTCCTGGGCCAGGTCCGCCGCGAGCGATGACGGCGCGGACACCGCGACCAGCGCGGGAATCCCGGCCAACAGCGCCTTCTGGGTCAGCTCGAACGACGCGCGGCCGCTGACCACCAGGACCCGTTCGCGCAAGGGCAGCTGCCCTTCACGCGCCGCCCAGCCGACGACCTTGTCGACCGCGTTGTGGCGGCCGACGTCCTCCCGGACCACCAGCAGGTTCCCGTCGGCGTCCGCGATCGCGGCGGCGTGCAACCCACCGGTGGTGGCAAAGACCTTCTGCGCCAGGCGAAGCCGGTCGGGAAGCGCGAGCACCACATCCGGGCGCAGCACCAGCGGGTCGGCGTCCACCTCGTACCGGCTGCGCAGCCGGACCCCGTCGATGCTGGTCTTCCCGCACAGTCCGCAGGAGCTGCTGGTGTAGAAGGCGCGCTCGATGCTGACATCCGGCCTGGGAACGCTCGGGGCGAGGGTGATGTCGACAACGTTGTAGGTCTGGACTTCGTTGTAGGTCTGGACATCCTGGTCCTGACGGTCGGCAGCGCCGCCGACGGCACTGGCGGCACTGGCGGCACTGGCGGCACTGGCGGCACTGGCGCAGTAACGAATAGCCGTGACGTCCGACCCGCTGCCGATGATCCCCTCGCCGGCCAGGAAACCCAGAACAAGATCGATATCATGCCCGGGCGTACGCATGGTCACGGTCAGCGGCTTACCGCCGACCCGCAGCTCCAGCGGTTCCTCACCGGCCAGGCTGTCGGGCCGCGCCGCGCGCTCGCCGTCGACGGAAATCCGCAAAACCCGTCTGCGTGCTGTCACCCGTCCCACCCCGCCCACACTGCCCTACCCCCGCGGCGTTTGCCAGTGACCGCCACATGGTGACGGTAGGTAGCTTCCGTCGGGATAGCGACCGTTTCCACCTACCGTCACCGGGTGGCGGTCGAACCCGGTAGGCGATTTTCGTCGTGATAGCAGCCTTCTCTACCTACTCCTCCGGCCACGAAGGTTCGGACACCGCACGACCCGGATCGCCACCTTCGACTCGAGGTACCGTGAAGATAGTTGAAGGCTCAACAGAACCGAGCCGGCGCCACGTGGCCGGCACCGAAGGCCGCAGGGAGAAGTCATGGGCATCCACCGCCTCAACCACGTCGTCCTCTATGTACGCGACGTCGCACGCACGGCCGCCTTCTACACCGACATCCTCGACTTCCAGACCGTGGTGTCGGTACCGGGCCAGGCCGCGTTCCTGCGCGCGCCGGACTCCACCAACGACCACGACATCGGCATGTTCCAGATCGGCGCAGCCGCCGGTGCCTCACAGGCGGGGCGTTCGACCGTCGGCATGTACCACATCGCGTGGGAGGTCGGCACCCTCACCGAGCTTGAGACGACCGCGCGCCGGCTCACCGAGGCCGGGGCTCTGGTCGGCGCGTCCGACCACGGCACGACCAAGAGCCTGTACGCACACGACCCGGACGGTCTGGAGTTCGAGGTCGTCTGGCTGATCCCCGCGCACCTGCTCGACGACGCCGCGCTCGCGGCCAAAACCAGCATCCGGCCGCTTGACATCGCCAAGGAGAAGGC
>NZ_CAUVXO010000357.1:2683-5705 GCF_963555865.1 Protofrankia sp. Cr1 | reverse complement strand
CTGGGGCTGCGATTGTGGTGCCGTTTCGCCGGCTGGCCGCTGTGCGCCGGTGAGGGTTCCCAGCGACAGCGTCTGGATCGGGTCCAGCTTGATGGTGGCGCGAAGCCGGCGCGCCTGTGCCGCCAGGATGTCGCTTCCCTGCGCGAGGGTGTGGAGGACAACGGAGGCGGTGGCGCGTTGAACGGTGTTGCCGGCGGCGGCCTGCTCCAGCGCGCGGATCACAAGAACACGCATCCGAGGGTCGGTGGCAATACCCGCAAGGGTGAGGGCCCGTTGGCGCAGGGCGTCGTTCGGCGGGTGCTGGAGCAGTTCCAGCGCATGGTGGGTGAGCAGCATCCGGTACTGGGGTGTCCGGGCCGCGAGATCGTCGTCGAGCATGTCGGCGGCGAGTTCGGCACCGGCGCCGATCACGAGGGCGAGCAGCTCGGCGGCTTCGATCTCGCGCAGCAGACTGACGACCTGGGCGCGCAGGTGCTCGCGCAGGATGAAGGTGCGCCCGGCGGCGAGCAGCCAGGTGTTGCGCCAGTGCGCCGATGGTGCCAGCAGGCGTAAGCGTTCGATCATGACGTCGTCGGTACCGGCGACGATGGCACGGGCGGCCATGAACTCCTGCAGGCTGCGGACTTCGAAGCCGATGCTGTCCTCGCCCTTGGGAATCAGCAGGACGAGGCGATGGGTGGCGGCTCTGACGAGGTTGTCGGCGAGGCGGTGGATGTCGGGCTCGGGGTGGCCCTCGGCGTGGAGCCGGGCGACGGCAACGGCTCGGAGCCGTTCGGCGGGCATGGCGGCGTCCGCTTCGCCGTCGGCTTCGGCAAGGACCTGCAATTCCAGCCCGACCCGTTCGTGCAGCGCGTGGACGTCGGCGCGATAGTCGTCGAGCAGGCGGGCCAGGGGACCTCGTTTGGCGGCTTCGCGGGCGTAGATGGTGTCGTAGTAGGCGTCGAACAGCCGGGAGCGGTCCTGCGGGACGCGCGAGCGCTGTTCCAGCAACAGCGACATGATGGTGACCTGGAGCGGGGTGCGCATGAGCCGGGCGGTCAGGGGTTCGTCGGCGGCCCGCTGGACCCGTCGCAGCACCCGGTCGCGCAGGTCGGTGTCGTCGCCGTGGCGGGCGTCGGCCAGGCGGGTCGCGTAGGCGATGGCACCCGGCGGCAGCAGCGGGGCCAGGGTGAGATGTTCGTACAGCGTGTCGGTGAACTCGCCGGTGTAGCCCTGCGGTCGGGTGGTCGCGACGATGAGCAGGTCGGCGTCGACGCGGGTGGCGTCCACGAGAAAGTCGGTGACGTGCCGCATGAGGTGTTCGCGGGCGTGCGGGGAGGCGACCTCGTCCAGGCCGTCAAGGACCAGCAGCCACGGCCAGCCGGCGAGCCAGCCGCGTAGTTGACCGGCGGTGACCCGGTCGGTGGCGCGGGCGCTGACCCGTTCGGCGATCCAGCGCAGCAGGGACACGTCCGATCCGCCGGCGACCTCGTCACCGTAGGCGGACAGTTCCACCCGGACGGGCCAGCGGCGGCTGTTGGGGACCGGCAGGTTGATGTCGGCCAGGTTGGCGCGCAGCGTCGTGCGCAGGCTGCCGGATTCGGGTCCGAGCCGGTCGGTCTCGCCGAGCAGGGCCACCCGGTAGGCCTGTGCGATCAGCTGCCCGAGGGTGGTCTTGCCCTGGCCCGGCCCGCCGACCAGTACGACGTGTGGACGCCGCTGGCCGATCAGGCTCGGCCGCAGCACGCTGTCGCCACGTTCCAGCACGTACCGGGCCGCGTCGACGATCTCCAGTTTCTCCGGCTGTGGCCGCAGCGCCGGGAGGTCGACCGCGATGCGTCCGAGTGCGAGTTTCTCGTTGTCGGCATGGCCCGCCTGCCCCAGCCGCACCCACTGTTCGGCGAGCATCTCCTTGATCGCGTGGGAGGTGAGGACCTCACCGAGATCCGCGGCCTGCCCCTGGAGCACGTCTGCCAGCAGCGCCAGGACGTCGCCGGGTGTGATGAGCCCGCTGAAGGCCTTGCGGACATCGGCGTGGCCGTCGAGCAGCCGGCAGATCGTGTCGTGGTGCCAGGTCCCCCAGCCCTTCAGGCCCAGCGTCGGGGCGTATCCGCGGATGAGTTCGTCCATCGTGTCAACGCCACCGGCCTGGGCGCCGGAGAGCACGACGTTGGTGGTGAACAGCAGATACCGGGGGAGGCGGCCCTTGCTGCGCCGGGCGGACTCCGGGTCGGCCCATCGTTTGAGTTCCGCCTCCACGGTGGCGCGCAGCCAGCGCGTATCCGGGCTCGTGCCCAGCGGGCGGCTGCGGAACTTCGCCTGGATGACGACGTAGCCGTTCCAGTCGGCGGTGTGGTCGTCGGGTGCCCAGCGGACCCGGCCGCTGTAGGTGGCTTCGCGGCCGCCGTCGGGGCCGTCGCCGAAGACGCCGACACCCGGCCCGAACACCTTCAGCGCCAGCGCCTGGGTCAGGTGCTCGAACTCGCGGCTGCCGAGCCGGGTCAGGTCGTAGTCCACGTCCTGCATCCTGCATCCTGCTGCCGGGACGGGATCACCGACAGCCAGGATGGTGGGGTGGGCAGCCGGCGCTTGACGGCGTGGCGGCCCTTGTTCTACGTTTAACACATCGATTAATTAACGTCAGGGTGAAATGCGATGGCAGCTGATCGACTCAGCACGATCTTCGCGGCGCTGGCGGACCCGACCCGCCGGGCGATCCTGGCTCGGTTGGCGGAGGGCGACGCGACCGTCACGGAGTTGGCTGAGCCGTTCTCGATCAGCCTGCCAGCGATCTCGCGGCACCTCAAGGTGCTCGAGCGGGCCGGGTTGATCTCCCGAAGTCGCACGGCCCAGTGGCGCTCGAGCGCTCTCACCGCCGGGCCGCTGCAGGAGGCCACAGCGTGGATGGAGCGCTACCGCCAGTTCTGGGATGCAAACTTCGAGCGGCTCGACGCCCACCTTCGACAGATCCAACAAGCGCAGTCGCCGTCCGCGGAAGACCAGCCGTCCGCGGAAGACCAACAGCAGGACCACCAACAGCAGT
>NZ_CAUVXO010000357.1:0-2326 GCF_963555865.1 Protofrankia sp. Cr1 | reverse complement strand
CGAGATGTCAGCGAGAGAGGAACAGTGCCATGGCAGATTCCCCGGCAACCAACGAACTGGTCATCACCCGGATCTTCAACGCTCCGCGGGAACTCGTCTACCGGGCGTTCGTCGACCCCGACCAGATCGCGCAGTGGTTCGGTCCGGTGGGGTTCTCCGTGCCCCGCGACACCGTCGAGGTCGACGCCCGGGTAGGCGGCTATCAGCGGTTGGTAATGGTCAGCGACGATGACCCGACGATGCGCTCGCCGGTCAACGCGACGTTCACCGAGGTCGTCGAGAACGAACTCCTCGTGGGCACCGAGGAGGTGGAGGGTATTCCCGGCTTCGAGGGGATCGCCCAGATGTACATGCGACTGGAGTTCCACGACGAGGGCGGCAAGACCCGTTTGGTGCTGCGTCAGGGCCCCTACACCGACCAGATGGAAGGTATGGCACGCGAGGGTTGGACCAGCTCCTTCACCAAGCTCGACGCCCTGCTGACGCACTGAGCCCTGCTGACGCACTGCTCACACTCTGACGAATCAACGCCGGCCTGCCCCGCCCGCCGAAGCCGGCCCGGGGCAGGCCCGCGTGAACGCCTGCGTCTGAAGGGGTGTGAGTCAGCCGGGTCAGGCCAGCACGGCGCTGAGATCAGTACGGCGCTGAGATCAGTACGGCGCTGAGAGCCCGGAAAACATGGGAAAGTGTTTGAGGTTGCGCGTCCACAGCTTGGCACCCAGTTGCTGTGCCGTCGCCGCGATGACGTAGTCGACCGGGTCGACGCCGGGATGTGAACGCAGGTATTGGTTGGCGAGCATGCCAGCGCGTTCGGCCACGACATCGTCGACCCCGATCAGATCGAGGCTGTCCAGCAGCCGACGTGTAACACGCTCCTCGCCCTTACGCATCCCGGCAAGTATTTCGACTTTCGTCAGAACCGATGCGGCCAGGCGCTCTCCCGCCGCGGCGGCCTCGCGCAGTGCGTCACGAGCGTCCTGATCGCCACGAAGGTGGTCGATGAGCACTGATGTGTCGACGACGATCGCCATTGAGAGATGCCCTTCAGCCTGCGAGGCGGCGCGCCATCCCGCGTCGCAGTCCTTCGACGTAGCTCGCGCCGTCGTCTGTACGGTCCGGCCAGCTCCCGAAGCTCGCCTCCAGCGCGTGGACTGTTTCGTTCGGGCTGGTCGAGCCGTACATCCGATCCACCGCGCGGCGGATGAGTTCGGCGAGGGCGAGTCCGCTGCGCCGCGACTCGACCCGCAGTCGCTCGTACTGCTCGTCGGCCAGGGTGATCTGGGTCCGATGCGCCATGATGTAAGCCTACATCATCTGGATCGCGAAGCCCGTACGAGCGGCTGCGTGCCGACGGGGAACGATGCGGCGAGGCGCGGGCGTCCGTTGACAGGTGACTAAACGGTCACCTATCTTCGAGGGTGTGGACGCGGTGTTCAGGGCGCTGGCCGATCCGACGCGGCGGGCGCTGCTCGACGAGCTCTTCCGCGAGGACGGGCAGACGTTGAGCGCGCTCGAGGCGCGGTTCGACATCACCCGTTTCGGCGTGATGAAGCACCTCAAGCAGCTTGAGGAGGCGGGCCTGGTGGTCACCAGGCGGCGCGGACGGGAGAAGCTCCATTTCCTGAACCCGGTCCCGATCCGGCTCGTCCACGACCGGTGGGTGAGCAAGTACGCCGAGCCCTGGGCCGCTGCGCTCAGTGGCATCAAGCAGCGACTGGAGAATTCCATGGAGAAGATTTTCGAGATCTACATCCGCACCACTCCGGAGCGGCTGTGGGAGGCGATCACCGATCCCGAGATCAGGAGCAAGTACAACTTCGGCGCGAGGGTCATCTCGGAATGGACACCGGGCTCGCGCTACGAGATGAGCGCTCCGGGCGCACCCGGCCCGCTCGGCGAGGGGGAGAACCTCGAGATCGACCCGCCGCGCCGGCTCGTCCAGAGCGCAACCATGCTCTGGAGCGACGAGGTGAAGAGCGAGGGCACCTCCAGAATCACCTGGGAGATCGAACCGATCGGCGACTCGTGTCGCCTGACCGTCACCCACGACCAGTTGCGCGAGGGCGCGAACGAGGAGCTCTACGGCGGCTGGCCGATGATCCTTTCGGGCCTGAAGACGTGGCTGGAGACCGGCGAGCTGCTTACCACCCCGGGATCCCTGATGTACTCCTGAGCCGGCTCCTACCGTGAATCCTGCCGTGAACCTCGCCGTGAATCCTGCCGGCGGTGCCACCGGGCGTGGCGCCTGCCGGTGGAAATACACTCTCTCGGCATGACTGTGGTTCTGGCCAAAGGCGGGAACGTGGTGCTCTCGCCGCGGGTCGGG
>NZ_CAUVXO010000356.1:1114-5854 GCF_963555865.1 Protofrankia sp. Cr1 | reverse complement strand
GCGGTCCCGTCACGCGGCCGGCCTAACCTGGGCAGACGCGCGTGAGGTTTTGTTCCTGGTATCTGGTCAGTACCCGAGTTCCGCGAAGATCTCCTTCTTCAGCGTCTCCTCGGCGGGCAGACTGGCCAGCGCCGTCACCGTGGGAGCGACCGGACCCTTCCGGACGGCAAGGGTGTCCGCGGCGCCCAGAGGCGAGTGAGCGGCAGAGCGACGGCCACAGCGAGGACCATCGCCGCTGCCGGAATTCCCCAGCGCAGCGCCCGCCGGACCCCCGTCGTCCAATCAGCCTCAGCGGCTCGGACAGGCGTCCCGGTCGCCGCGTCCGTGACCTCGCCCGGCTCGCCGCCGCGAGCAAGGGCGGTGTAGCGGACGACGAGCTCGTCGATCAGCGTGGTGAACGGGGTGACGTCGGGCCGGTTGCCCGGGTAAGCGCGCGAGACCAGTGGGATCCCGCCGTCACGGGTGAGGACCAGGCCGAGGCCGACCAGGCGCAGGTCGGAGCGTTTCTGCTTGGCCTTGCCGCGTTGGGCGATCGGCGCCCGGTCGTTGCCGGTGTCGAGGTAGGTCGCGAAGTTAGTCATGTCGAGGGCGACCGCGGAGACGTCGAGCTCGAAGGTGTCGATCATCTTCTCGGCGAGGCGGCGCTCGATGGTGAGCAGGTCGGCTTCGCTGACCAGGTGCATCGCGTCCCAGAACCGGCGGTGGTCGAGCACCCGGGCGGGGATCTTCGTGAACCGGTCCGCGGCCGTGGTCGCCCACCAGTCGGCGAAGGCGGCCTTCGAGCACGGGTCGACGAGCCGGTTGAGCGCGGCAAGCGCGAGGTAGGTGCCCACCGACGCCCCCGCGTCCGAGCGGCGCGGCCTGGCCACCTCGTCGATCGCGCCCGCCACGTCGAGCCGGGTCAGCATCTCCCACACCGCGGCGACGTCGCTGAACGCGAGATGGCGGGTGCGTTCCGCCACCGACGCGGCGTCCCGGGCCGCCACCGCCGCCGCGACATCGTCCGCCGAGCCCAGGTAGCGTTCGCTGACCATGGTCGGCTTGCCGTCGACCCGGGCCATCTCCCGCAGGTAGTAGTACGTCCTGCCGCCGATCTTCTTCGGGTAGAGGCTGGCTATCTTTAGGTCATACACACCAGGAGGACATGTGTTGACCGCGAGGTCACTACAGGCCACGGTCAGGCCCCGGATGGAACATCACCGGACAGCCACGAAACAAACAAGATCAAATTATCCCGGAAGCTCCGGCTAGGTAGACATAGTTGCCCCATGCTGCGCCGAGGGTGGTCGGGAACGGCTCTACGCGGACGGCGGCGCTGGTTTCCACTTGCTCCGGTCGTGGGGCATGGTAGGTGCGGCTCAGTCCGGGTGGACCGGCAATGACTTTCGAAGTAGTTTGAAAGTATGTCTGCCGCGTTGGTGGTCGCGTTCTCCGACCTGCTGAACAAGCCCAAGGACACCCTGGCCTCGATGGCCAGGTCCGGTGCGGTCCTGCTGCGGCTGCGCCGCCGCGACGCCGAGGACCTGATCATGACCACCGCTTCCCGGCGCGAGCAGGAACACACCGTCGTCTCCGCGGCTACCCGGCTGACCATGGTGCTGATGCGCCAAGCCGACCAACAGGGACGCGATCGGCTCCTGGAAGCCCTGCCCGAGGTGTTCACCTGGACACGGTTCTTGCCGGAGGATGACCAGCGGCTGTTCCTCACCGAGTTCGCCGACACCCTGCGCGCCGTCGAGGATCTGGACAACCTCGCGCCGGTCGCACATCTGATCGAGGAGTGGAAGCACACGGCCGAGATCCACGCCGACCCGGACCTCGCTGCGATCCTCGTCCAGGACGGTGACGACTACGGGAGCGTGCCCGAACCGGATGTGGTCGGGTGAGCCCGAAACGCGGTGACCGGGTCGCCCCGCCGCCTGGCCCCGACGAATGGGACGTAATCTTCGGAACCGGCGAGGCGGGCAAGGGCTGGGACGAGCTGTGTACCCAAGCCGCAGCCAACACCCGCCACGCCTGGCAGTTGATGCGCACCGATCCCGCTCCGGCGGCCGCGACCAGCCGACGCCATCTGCTCAAGGGCAGCTATGCCACGGGCACCTACCGGGGCCGGCCGCTGCCACAATGGCAGATAGAAGTCACCAGCGGTGGCCGGATCTGGTACCTCGTCGACGCCGAACGGCGCCGGGTCATCGTCATGTACGCCAGTCCTCGCCATCCGAAAGCCACGGACTGACCGTGCCTGCGTCATGGAGAACCGGTGTATTCGGCGCCCTTGGCCTGGGCTGCTGATATGGCGTCGGCCGGGCACAGTCCGTGGTTGCGGGCGCTGACCAGGTAGGACCGTACCCGGCAGTAGCTGCCGCACCTCGGCCCCCGGGCCACCCGGCGACCAGACCCGGCTGGGCGAGTTGAGGGGGCTATGCGGGCACCTGTGATTGCCGGGGTTTCCGCCCTGATGCCGCCGCCAGCGGCATCAGGGCGGCTGCATGCCGAAATCGCGGTTGTCGCCGACCACGGCGTCAACTTCCAGCCCGCCTCCGCAGGCAGAGCAGAAACACCACGTGCTCAGCCCGCCGGGCACCAGATCAGGAGGGCCTGTCGTCGCCAGCGGAAGCGAGCAAGGTTCGTCCCCTGGACAGGGCCACCGTGGTCAGAGCCCGGACTGGGCCGCTGTGACCGTAGGTCGGGTCCCATAGCCGTATTTGTCCTGTCGTCGCCAGCAGAGGCGAGCAGGGTTCGCCCATCGGGCAGCGGTACAGCGAGCCCGGCGGGCAGTTGGTCGACTTCGGTGGGGCTGCGGCGTTGGTCGCGGATCTGGTCGAGTACCGTCAAGGCGTAGATCCATACGCCGCCGGAGCGATCCAGCAGGGTTCGGCAGAACCGCTCAGCCGCCAGCCCGGACTTTCGTAATGCGTCTGCGAGTTGTGGGTCGCTGGTAGTAATTGACGTCAGGTAATCGAGCAGGTCATGACGGTTAGCGGCGCTTTCGACGTCGATACGCTCGACTACCCGAGAACCGGCAGGGATTGCGACTGTCTTGGGCCGAGTGGTGGCGATGATGGCCAGGGCGGGAACCGTGTACGTGGCGGGCGGACTCCACCTCGTCGACGAGCTCCACGACGCGGGCGTGCCCACGCTCCAACGGATCAGTCCTGAGAACGATCCAGGAGTGACACACCACGGGCCGATCGATGTCCGTCCATCTCGGGGCTGTTTGCCACACGTGTTAGCGTGCCTCGGCGTGTCGTCAACGTGGACCGACGGAGGGGCCTTGGCGGTGGACGGGTTGATGGGTGCGGCTGTTCGGCTGGGCGTATCGGTGGATGCGTTGGCGGCGCTGACAGCGCATGTGCGGGTTGAGACCGAGGGTCTGCCGGCCGACCCGCAGGTGCGCGAGCTGCTTGCCGACATCGCCGCCGAACTACTCGGTGATCATGGCGTCGATGTCGCCGGCGCAGCCCCGGTCGTGGGCCTGGCGGGCACGTTCTTGCGTCAGGCAGCGGAGCTGATCGAAAATCCTGGCCGCAGCGGCCGGTGGGATCAGGTGGATGTGCCGCTGTTGCAGAGCATCGGCCGCCTGTCGATGGCGATCTCCGACGCCGTGCGGATCGCTGAAGGTGAGCTGCCCGAGCTGGGTCAGCGGCTGACCGCTCCCGGAGCGAGCTTCCTCGACGTCGGCACGGGGACAGGGTGGCTGGCGATCGCGATCGCCCGGTCCCACCCGGGCCTGCGGGTGGTGGGTATTGACATTTTCGAGCCCGCGCTGAGCCTGGCCCGCGCCAACGTGGCGGCGCAGGGCATGGCTGACCGCGTCGAACTGCGGCTTCAGGACGCTGTCGCCCTGGACGACGCGGCTGTGTACGACGCGGCGTGGCTCCCGATGCCGTTCCTGCCTGCTGGGATCGTCTCCCAGGTGATGGCTGCCGCGGCCGCGTCGTTGCGGCCAGGCGGGTGGCTGCTGGCGGGTACGTTCACCGGCGCCGACGACCGGTTGTCCCACCTGCTGGCCAACCTGCGGACGGTCCGCTCTGGTGGTCATCCATGGTGCGTCGACGATCTTCTCCCGGTGATCGCCGCCGCGGGCTTCGTCGACGTCGGTGAGGTCCCCCGTACCTGGTCGGCGCCGGTCCGCCTCTACGCCGGCCGTCGCCCCTGACCGCTCGTCTTGGAGCGCCTCCGAGCTCCCCGCACGCCGTCTGCTCATTTACGCTGTCGCCGCTTCCGAGCGACCGGCCGGGTTCAGGCTCGTTGACGGGCGGCGGGCTTGCCGCGGATCTTGCTGCTACCGTGCCCGGATGATTCTTTTGGGTGAACGGCCCCTTCGGCAGCCGTCAGCTGAGCTGCTCGGCCAGTGCGACGATGATGCCCTCGGGGCCGCGGACGTAACAGAGCCGATAGCTGTCCTCGTACTTCTCCAGCTCGCCAACGAGTTCGGCGCCGTGGGTGTGCAGGCGGGTAAGGACGTCCTCAATGTCGTCGACGGCGAACATGATGCGACGTATGCCCAGCGTGTTCGCCGGTGCGTTTTCCGGCTCGGTGCTGACCGCCGTCGGCGTGTGGAACTTCGTCAGCTCAAGCCGGCCGTGGCCGTCCGGTGTTCGCATCATTGCGATGTCGACTCGGACGTCGTCGAGCCCGATGGACGTCGACGACTACGCGACGTCGAGCCATGCCCGGAGTGCCTGACGGATGACGTCGCTGGTGTTCGTATGATCAGCAGCCGCCCGCGCGGCAAGT
>NZ_CAUVXO010000356.1:0-621 GCF_963555865.1 Protofrankia sp. Cr1 | reverse complement strand
TTCACTGATCATGGCAGAAGATCGGAGTACTTCGCCCGTATTCGCATCGCGTGGATGATCAGATCTGTGTCGTCCAGGAGTAGGACGACGATCTCCAACAGGTTGCCCGCCCGGTCCGGGCCCAACCGCAGCTCCCGACGCGGCTCCTCCTCCTCGTCGTCCCCGAGGGGATAGGCGACCAGGAATCGTTGGGCGGCATGGATGCTGTCCGCGTCGGCGATGCCATGCTTGCGTGCCGACCGGTGAACATCCACCCGACAAACGTATTACGAAACTGGTTCTCCTGTCAGCCTCCACGAGACGTGCGGGCCCTGTTGCGTTGACCGGAGGCAGGACATGGCAGGCCCTGCCAGCTGGCTGATCGGCTTGCCAGGGTGAGTTCGGCGAAGGCAGCCGTCAGCTGCAGGCGCGGGTCGGTGTTGACGCCGAGTTCGTAGTGGCTGCGGTGGATTTTCTCCCGCTTCGATTCGGTTGTCAGCCCGCCGGGCGTCGACGTGCCAGACGGCGGGCAGCAGCTCGTCGAGGAGCCGCGGATAGACGGCAGCCTGGTCGGTGGTCACTCCACCGGGTCGCGGCCGTGCGACAACGCGATGGTGGAGAACCGGCGGGTCGCGGCGAGAT
>NZ_CAUVXO010000355.1:0-5368 GCF_963555865.1 Protofrankia sp. Cr1 | reverse complement strand
GACCTGACGATCAATCGATTTCTTGACGGAAACGCGACCCAGATTACATCGTGTTCCGCGCACGGCTCGGCCTCACCATCGCCGCGCTGGCCATCGTCGACAGCCCCGGCCCGGCCCGGACCGTGATGGACAGAATCGGCGACGAAACGCTCGCCGTAGGCGACGGATACGCCGCCCGCGACATCCTCACAAGCCCGATATCCGCGGCTCTCGCCCCCAGCTTCCGGGATGGCCTGTCTCGACTCGTTTCCTCCTCCGGGCTCGGGCGCGGCGCACTACCACCCGAACTACTGGACTCCTTCAACAACGCCGTCCGCGCCGCCCTCGCACTCATCAACTCCCACCTACCGACCCCACCGGACACCACATGCAGTCGCGGCCGGAATACACGGTCCGGCTGCCGGCATCCGCCGGGCCCCACCCCTTCCGTTGACCCAGGAGTGCGCAGAATTCCCCCGGTCCGCCCGACTCGGTCCGCAGAGAATCCGAAGCAGGCCGCGTCGCCTGACCCACTTAAGACCGCGCTCGGGGGAAGATGACGTGCCAGAGAAATCTGAATGCCCCGGCACCTGTAAACCATCTACAGTACTGTACGCACGCCGGACATGCTCACTGAGACGGACCTCTAACAGGCCACCGCGTCGCCTGGATATAGCATCGAAAATCTTTTCCGGAACTCGCCAGCTCGGATGGGACCCGTTGTTGAGAGCGGCGAGCGGTTGGCATTCCAACCGGGCGGAGTCGGGCGGGATCGTCGTCCGCGCCGAGTTCCCCGGCCGGATGCTGCCCGCTCCGGCGGGTCGGCGACGACAGCCCGCCGATGCCGAGACGGAGACCCGAATCCGTGCCTGAGCCCAGGGTGCCCATGAGCCTGCCGACGAAGTTCAGCACCGACCCTGAGGCCATGGCCCGGGTGGCTGATCTGCTACGGGCGCTCGACACCTGGGACGAACACGCCACCGACCAGTTCCAGGGTGAGGGACCGGCGCTCGCCGCGGGCTCCTCCGCCGCTTTCTCGACGCCACCATGACCCCCCGACTACCTCGTCTTTCGCGTCCGGCTCGGCCTCGGCGTCGCCACGCTCGCCTGCAAAGGATTCTCACGACCATGTTCCCGAATGATTTCCTACGGCAGCTGGAGGGTACCGAGCTGTTGATCGACAAGCCGCACTCGGCGCGGATGTATGACTACTACCTGGGCGGGAAGGACAATTTTCCCGCTGACCGGGTGGCCGCGGAGGCGGTGCTGCGGGACTTTCCGCAGGCACGGACCGTGGCGGCGTGTAACCGGAAGTTCCTGCAGCGGGCGACGCGATTCCTTGCCGCGGAGGCCGGGATCCGCCAGTTCGTGGATATCGGAGCGGGCATTCCAACGTCGCCGAATTTGCATGAGGTGGCCCAGCAAGTCGCGCCGGACGCTCGGGTCGTCTACGTCGACAATGATCCGCTCGTCTTGGTGCATGCCCGGGCTCTGCTCACCTCCGGTCCGGAAGGTGCCACTGCCTACGTCGACGCGGATCTGCGTGACCCGGAGAAGATCCTCGCGTCCCTGGAGGTACTGCGGGACACCCTGGACCTGACCCGCCCGGTCGCGCTGTCCCTGGTCGCGATCCTGCACTTCGTCTCCGACACCGACGGGCCCTACGACATCGTTCGGACGCTGCTCGATGCCCTGCCCGCCGGTAGCTATTTGACGCTTACTCACGCGACCGGTGATTTCGCGCCCGAGGAGATGGAGCGGGCCGCGTCCATCTACCGGGCCCGGGGTATCTCCGCGCAGGCTCGGAGCAAGGTCGAGGTGGAGCGCTTCTTTGGCGGTCTCGACCTGGTCGATCCCGGTGTCGTTGTCGCGCATCGCTGGCGCCCGGACCCGCCGCCGACCGACCCTGCGGCGGACGAAAAGAAGAAAATCGAGCTGACGGATGTCGATGTGTCCTGCTACGCCGCCGTGGCGCGCAGACCCTGATGGCCCCCCGCGCGGCCCGCCTGGCATCGCTGGATCCGACGCAAACACTTTCAGCGGGGCGCATCTTGGTTCCCCACGTGTCCCGTCCTCGCGAACCGGGACTTTCGGGGCTGCTCGGGATCCGGGGTGGTGCCGGCCGTGTCGATCGCACCGGCTGGCAGGAGTGCCGGCAGGGCCATGGTGTGGGTCATGGGCGGAGATCCATCAGGTAGCGGGTGCCGACCCTCGGGTGATCGGCGCGTGCGGACGGGGGGCGGTAGCCGGTGGCGGTGTCCATGACCCGCAGCCCGACGAGTTGCGCGCTCAGGTGAACCTCGGGCAGAGTGAACGCCCGCATCACGTGCCGGGAGCTCCGGCTGCCGACTTCGCCGCCGAAGAGGTCGCGGAGCGTATGCCGGACCTGCTCGGTGATGAGCAGCCGGCAGCCGGGGGCGAGCTGGTCGGTGTAGGAGACCAAGGCGTCGGCATGGCCCGCTTGGACATGTTGCAGGACGCCAAAGGTGAACAGCACCTGGCGGACCGGGGCAGCAAGGGCCGCAGCCATCCCGCATGTCTGCCTGGATGGGCCCGGCGCAGCCCGCGCAGCAAGCCCACGCGGTCATGCTGGCCGTCCCCGATCCGACCAGCCAGTCTCACCGTACGCAGGGCCGACCAGCTCCGCATGAGCGCCGCATTGTACCCGCCCGCGCCCACTTCGAGACAGCGCATGCCCGCGCCCAGCTCGGCCTGCTCCAGCATCGTGGCCTGTAGCCATGGCGCGGACACCGAGCTGATCGTCGTTCCGTGCTCGTCACGTTTCGTCCGCACTGTGTCGTTCGCGTACGCCGCCTCCAGCGACATCTCGGGGGCGAACAGATGCCGCGGCACCACACGCAACACCGATTCGATCACTTTCGTCCGGACCGCTCCCGACGCGACCAGATCGTCCACAAGGCCGGCGCGCAGCTCGTCGGCGCGGGCACCCTCCACAGTCACTTCCGTCACCCGTCGGTCCTCTCGTCAGACAGCACAGCGGCATCGGCTCCCGCCGTCCGGAAAGTGATCATTCGGTTCCCTCTCCAGGTGTCGCGTCCTACACAACAGCAAGATCACATCGATGGCGTGCGCGGCGCGTCACCACGGTGCCCGACGCCAGGAGGCGAGTCATTCCGCCCACCACAAATGTTTTCTTCGGCTTCAAAGAGGTGGCTGACCTGCGAGAACAGCGGTGTCAGACCGCTTTTGTCCGGCGCGATCGCGTCGATTCGTTCGGCCTATCCTGCCGGTATTCGATCTTGATCGTCCCATCTGTCTATCGCAACGGACAGAGCACAGCCGCCTGTGGCCCTGCTCCCGCGTCCCGGCGGATGTTGCGCCCGGATCTGGGGGTGCGGGTCGAGGCCCGCCGTTATCGCGCCGACGCCGCAGAAGAGGGATGTGCACGGACGGGTCGGATCTACAGGGCGACCTCGGGCAGGTCAGCGGCTACAGCCTGGGAACGAGCTGGGCGGCGAGCGGGTGGACGGCGCCGGCGTAGAGGAGAGAGACGGTCTGTAGCAGCCCGACCAGAGGGCGGGGGCGAGCGCCGTCCGGAACGTACAGGTGCCAGCCATAGACCAGGCTGGCACCGACCGCCGGTGGGACGGAGGCGGGCAGGTGGATCCGCACGGGTTGCGCGCCGCGCAGCACGGCCAGGCAGTTGTGGCCGTGGGTGACGGCGGCGACGTGGCATCCGGGGTGGCGGGCCCGGGCTCGTGCTGCCCAGCCGAACGCGTCGGCTGCCTGGCCGTGGCTGCATCACCAGGACGTCGGCGAGCTGGACCAGATCGGCCTGGGGTGCCGCGTGTGTCACGTCAACGCGGATATGGGTATGGTCGCGAATGCCCTCGGTAGCTTGATAGTCACGGACAAGGATGACCGCCGGTCCCCGCGCGGGCTGTGTCACGACGACGGTGGCCAGGGTCGCACTGGCGAGCTCTCTAGGCACCGCAGGCACCGTCAGTCGAGGTCACCGGTGCCCGGCCGCCATCGCGAGCCGGCCGAGCGGGACCGGCGCGTCCCCCGCTGGCAGATCGGTCATATCAAGGACCGTAGAGGATTCCGCCTGATGATGGTCGGGCACGGTCTGGCGATGATGACCCCGCTGGTACACAACGGTGACAGGTAGGGCAGCGCAGGGAGGCATGCGATGTTGTTGACGGTCGTGACCCAGAACGTGGCACACGGGGGGCTGGCGAACGGGGACGGGGACCCGCAGGACCGCTGGCCCGCGCTCGCTGAACGGATCGGCCAGACCCGCCTGCGCCTGCTCCAGTTTTCCGACCGCAGCCGCCGTCGATGCCTGCGCCGCTGGGATTCAACGTAGCGGACATGTCCGTGACGCTGTGGGATGTTGAGCGTGTCCCTAGCGTTGTTGCCGACGTGTGTCTGACGTGACCCGTGCGATCGGGCGCGATTCGCGCCCGAACTCGTCGCGTCCCCTCGGCGCCTGTTGGTACCGCTGCTCTCGCTGCCTGACCCGAGGGGGGCCTTGTGCCACCGTCCCGCCGTCCGCTGACTGCCCACGCTGCTGAGATCAGCACCGCGACCGTTGAGATCAAGACTCTCACTGTCAGCGGGAAACAGGTCACCCTGGCCGTTTTCCGGCAGCTCTATGACGAGCCCCTCTACGACCTGGTGAGCTGGGAACCGCTTGGCGTGCCGTGGTGCCGCGTCAACTACCACCCGGACAAGTGCGCTGACGCCCGCGTCCGTGATCACGAGCATGTTGTCTGGCAGAAGGGTGATGAACTGCGGCGGGCCAGGATTGACCGGCCTCGTGCGGGCCTGTGGGACGTTCCGATCTTTGGCTACGACGACGAGGCCGCGGTGTGTTTGACGGCCGGCCAGGTGCCCGGTATCCGGATCGCCAGGGACAGCGATGAGCGCATGGAGAAGTACGGTTCGGGCCGTGAGTTGTACCTTGCCTTGGACATGGACGGCAGCAGCGCTGAAGTCAGGCTCGGTATCGGGGATCGGGAGCTGCGCAGCGCGATCAGATACCGGAAGAGCTTCCTCGGGCACCGCTCGATGCAGGAGATCGCCGAGGAGCGGCACGCCGCCGCTGACCCTGACCGGACGGGCTGCGTTTCGGCGCGGGCGGTCCTCGAAGCGCGGGTCCGGCAGTGCGCCTCCTGGCAGATCCAGGCAGAACAACGCTGGGAAGAGATCCAGAGCCTCGATCAGGTGTTCATCGCGGTCTGAGTCAGCTGGGCTACCGGGGCTTGGCCGGGCTTGGGTTCCGCGCGGCTGCGGACTGTGCTCGCGGTGCGAACCCGCTCCTGGCCGACCGGCCCGAGGGATTGCGGGCCGCGGCAGACTGCACCCGCGACGCCGCTCTGCCTGTCATCGGCGTCGACTGTGACGACCTCGCGCTGCTCGTCGT
>NZ_CAUVXO010000354.1:2898-5965 GCF_963555865.1 Protofrankia sp. Cr1 | reverse complement strand
TCAGTACATCATCCGCGGGTCGACATAGTGCTTGAATTCGAGCAGGTTGCCCGACGGGTCGCGCAGCACCACGGTCCGATGCTCTTCGACCAGCCCGGCGAAACGTACCTGTTCGGACTGGAAAACCGCCACCTCGCGCAGTTCGACCAGGCGCAGCAGTGCGTCGAAGTCGGCACCGTCCCGGAATGTCACGCCGAAATGGCGCGGGTACAACGTCGCCTCGCCAGGTTCATAATCAGGAGTGAGGTGGCAGACAAGCTGGTCGCCGAAGAAGTCGAGCGTGATCCGGTCGGAATAACGGCGGGCGAGCCGGCAACCGAGCAGGTCCACATAGAATCGCTGCGCCGCCGCCAGGTCCATCACGGGAATGGCGAGATGAAAGACATCGGCGGTGTTTCGCACGGCCCGCTCCTCTACTCGAAGGCCAGCAGCGTGTCCGAGCGGAGCCCGAGCCGCAGGGTCTCCAGGCCCACGACGTCGGCGGCGTGCACGTTTCCGAGGTTGACATCCGGACCGACCCGGCGGATGAAGTGGGTCTGCAGCGTCTTGGTAGGCGTCTCGAACACCAGTCGATCGACTGGCACGCCGGAGTCGAGGATGTCCTCGATCAGACCGAACCGCAACTGCCCGTCCGGCCGGCAGATGCCGCTGGTCCCGGTCTCACGTGCTTCCAGGATCACCATCTGGGCGCCGGCATGCAGGTCGGTCCGAATGGCGGCGATCCACCGGGACGGCGACTGACGCTCGGAACGTTCGGCATCCTTGAATCCGACCTCGCTCAGCACGACGAATTCGTCGGCGAGTTTGGCAACGTAGCTCGCTTTCTCCTCGACACCGAGGTCGATGGTCCCGTTCGACACCTCCACATACCGACAGCCCTGCTCGCGACACAGCTCCCGGAAATCGTCGAAACGACCTTGTAGAATGTGCTTTTCGAACAGGGTACCGCCGAAGAGGAAGTCGATACCCAGGCCGCGCAGACAGGCGATCTTATCGGCCATCCCGGCTGTCACGAGCGACGTACCCCAGCCGAACTTCACCAGGTCAATATGATCGCAGAAGCTGGCGACGGCATCGCGGAAATAGCCTGTCGGCAGGCCATTGTCGATCACTATCGTGATTCCACGGGAACGTGGCTTCGGCTGGCGTGCAGGCAGAGTGAGAGCGCTGGTGATCATAACGGCCACCTCCTGGAGCGGCACTTGACTGGTCCGGAGATCCGGTGTGCGGGATGAAATCACCACGCACACCAAATACCGCCCCTACCCTTCCACCACCACATGAGAACGGCTTTAATACCAGCTGTGGAATCGCTGAGAGATCGGGGCAGGCGGCGGAATTTTACCATCCATGCAAACATGATCCGCCAGCAGGTCCTTCGGTAAACTCTCATCGGGTCCCGAGGTTTCGTTAACGTTGTTCGAGAAGGATGCGAACGTGCCTGCTACCCATGACAGCCCTCGTTCGATGGATCTGGACGAGCGGTCGCCCACGGGCCACCGCCGCATGATCGAGCTACTGGAGGCTCATAGTCGGGACCATCCCCGTCGGGTCTGTCTCGTGGACGCAGGCAGCGGCCGGCGCATGCACTACGACGAACTCGGTGCCACAGTAGGTGACTGGTGGTCGGAATTCGACCGTGCCGGCTGCCGACCCGGACAGCGAGTGGCGATCGTCGTCGCCGATCCGGTGGATTTCGCCGCCGCCTACCTCGGAGCCATCACCAGCGGACGCCACGCCGTCCCGTTGAGCCCAGACGCTCCCCCGGCGGAGCTGCAGCGGATGCTCACGATGGCCGGACCTGCCCTGGTGGTCACCGACCGGAAGCTACCTGCGGCGGCCGGCGTCGGGCGGGTCGGCCCGCGCCCCGCCCGGGTCGACCACCGCGGTCCAGCTCCTACCGCTGACCGGCCGGCCGCCGGCGGTGGGGTGGTGCTGTCCACCTCAGGGACCACGGGGACGGCCAAGCAGATCTTCCTTGGCGAGGCACAGCTCGTGCACGTCGCGCGTGCGGTGGCCGTCCATCACGGCCTTACCAGCGACGACGTCGGGTTCTGTCCGCTGCCCCTGTTCCACGTCAACGCCGAGGTGGTAGGGCTGCTGGCCACCCTGACCGCGGGCGGCGCGGTCGTGTTGGACACCCGATTCCGCCGCCGGGGATTCTGGCGACGGATCGTCGAACACGACGTGACCTGGATCAACGCCGTACCGGCCATCGTGACCATCCTCGCGCGCGACCCGGATGTCGGGCAGGCGCGTTCGACCAGGGTGCGTTTTGTCCGGTCCGCGTCGGCCGCGTTGCCTGTCGCGGTGCTGCACGCGTTCGAGCAGGCCACGGGCATCGGGGTGCTGGAGACCTACGGCATGACCGAGGCCGCGAGCCAGATAGCGGCCAATCCGCTGCGTGGTGTGCGCAAGGCGGGCTCGGTCGGGCTACCGGTCGCCACGCAGGTACGGGTGGTCGACGAGGACGGGCAGGAGTGCCCCGATGGCGTCACGGGCCGCGTCCAGATCCGCGGCGCCGGGGTGATCAGAGCCTATCTGGGCGAGGCCGGAAACGAGCGGATTGACGCCGACGGTTGGCTCGATACCGGCGACCTGGGGTATTTCGACGCCGATCGGTACCTGTTCCTCGCCGGCCGCACCGACGATGTGATCAACAGGGGTGGCGAGAAGATCTTCCCACGCGAGGTGGAGGAGGTCCTGCTGGCCGATCCCCGGGTGGATGCGGCCGTGGTTGTCGGCCGCCCCGATCCGGTTCTCGGCCAGACACCGGTTGCATTGGTGGTACCAGCCGCCGGGGCCGACGAGAGCCTCACCGCCGATCTGGCCGCCCGCTGTGAGTCCGTCCTGGAGCGCTTCAAGCGTCCAGTTGCCATCGACGTCGTCGACGCGCTGCCGGTCGGACCCACCGGCAAGGTGATGCGGCGACTCGCCGGCAACCGCCCCGCTGGAAACCAACGCCTGCGTGACCGGCTCGACTGTACGAACGGATTCGGATGACGATGACGACGGCGACGCCGAGCCCGGTACGGGCCACCACCACAGCGCCGGGCTCTTCCCAGGA
>NZ_CAUVXO010000354.1:0-2327 GCF_963555865.1 Protofrankia sp. Cr1 | reverse complement strand
GCCGGCATGGCTCGGCGGCCGGCGCATCTGCACGACGTCGACCTGGTCCGCCTGCTGACCTTTGTCGCGGTGGTCGGCGTCCACACGACGGGCGGTACGAACCCGTTCCAGAGCGTCGGCGGTAACGCCGCTCTCGTGCTGCTGCACTTCACCCGTGAGGCGTTCTTCTTTCTCACCACTTTCGTGCTCTTCCACACCCATTACGGCCGTCCCCTCGCACTGGGCCGGTTCTGGCGGCGTCGGTTCCTGCTCGTCGGGGTGCCGTACGTGGTCTGGACCGTGCTCTATGCCGGCCGCGGTCTCCTCCAACAGCTCTCAGACGGCCAGATAACCGCCGCTTTGCGCACTCTCGGCTATGACTTAATCACCGGCGACGCCTGGTATCACCTGTACTTCCTGCTGGTCACCCTGCAGGCATACCTGCTGTTCCCGCTGCTGGCCCGTCTGGTGCGGCACACCGCCGGGCACCACTGGTCGCTGCTGGCAGGAAGCGCATTGCTCCAGATCGCCATCCTGACGGAAGTCCACTACGGCCGGCCGTGGTCCGGGGTGGCCGGCGTGCTGGAGCAGCACTGTTACGAGCTGTTCGGGATGTACCAGTTCTGGCTCGTGGCCGGTGCGCTCGCCGCGGTCCACGGCGATCGCTTCCGCGGCTGGGTGAGTCGACACATCGGGCTCTCGGTACTGAGCGCGGTACTCGCCGCCGGTGCCGCAGAACTCTGGTACATGATCGCACGACATCACGGACAGCCGCCGTTCGACGCCGCGTCGGTCTTTCAGCCCATCATGGTGCCATGGGGATCAGCGAGCATCGTGGCCCTGTTCGCCCTGGGCTCGGTGTGGCAGCGCAGACGACGTCCAGGCCGGCTGGACTCACTCATACGCAAGGGTTCGGAGCTGTCCTTCGGCATCTACCTCGTGCATCCGGCGATCCTGGTAGGTGTGCTGACCGTCCTTCCCCACGCCCTGCCCCCACCGTGGTCAACCCTGCTGGCGATGTCTACGACCCTGGTGCTGTCGACGGCGCTGGTCGCGCTCTGCCGACCCACGCCGCTGAGCCTGGTGGTGTCCGGTCGGCCCCGACAACGGACGACAGGCTGACCTGCGCATGACCTATCGACGGGGGAATCTTCTACTGGCCGCCACGGCGGCGATAATACTCATCGTCACCATGGCAGAACCTATCGTCCACGTAGATCGAAAACAATCAGCCGTGGCAGCCGCATCGGTCACACCCAGCCAACCGTCTACCCCACCGCAGGATGCAACCAGCAAGGCCACGATCACAGCCCAGCCGCTGATCAGCCAGAGCACGCGGACGATCACGATGGGTGGGCTGCGACGCGTCTATCTGTTGCTGCGACCGGTTGGATCCACGCAGCGGCTGCCGCTGGTGGTACTTCTGCACGGTCGCGGCCTGACACCGACCGCGATGGTGGCGCTCAGCGGCCTGAGTCCGCTCGTGGCCGACGGCCACGCGATTCTTGCCGTACCCGCAGGTCTCGACCGGTCCTGGAACGCCGGCGCCGACTGTTGTGGCACGGCGGGCCGGTCACGACCGGACGACCCCGCCTTTGTGCGCGGTGTCGTCGCCGCGGTGCTGCACGGGGAGCCGGCCGACGCACATCGGGTCTACCTCGTCGGCTACAGCAACGGCGGAAAGCTCGCGCTTCGGATGGCCTGCGAGGACCCGTCCGCCTTCGCCGGAGTCGCGACATACGGGGCCGTACCGCTGGTACCGTGTGCGCGAGGACGTGCGGTGTCGGTACTGCTTGCCGCCGGTACCGCCGACCAGGTGCTGCCCTATGACGGAGCTCTCCTGGCACGACCACCGCTGATGTCGATGGCCGCCGCGGTCGCACTCTGGCGTGAGCGGGACGGCTGTCCCGCACGGCCTGCGACCACCCGCCGGGTGGGTCCGGCTGAGATCATGATCTGGCGCGAATGCCGGGACCGTGCCGCTGTCGCCGCCGTCACCTACCACGACGTGCCACACTCCTGGCCGGCACCACCACGCGTACCGGCCGCAGCCAGTGCCGCCACCGTCATCTGGAGCTTCTTCGCCGGTCTGCCGGACGTGCCGGCCCCGCCAAACCCACTCGCCGCCACGGTCGCTCGCTCCGCCACCGGACCAGCGTGACCGCGCCGCGACCGGCCATCGGCGCATGCTCAGGCCGCACACCCTGTGGACTGTGGGATACGAACCGTTCGTGATCACACGATTTTCGGCTCTACGTGTCGAGATGAGAAACAAAGATTCCGATCAGAATACGGCCGGCCAGATGTTCACTGGGTTCGGAGAAGTGGATACGATTGCGGTGACGCTC
>NZ_CAUVXO010000353.1:3452-6403 GCF_963555865.1 Protofrankia sp. Cr1 | reverse complement strand
CCGACGGTCACGGCATACAGCCGGGTCTGACAGTCGATCTTCGGACTTCCTTGTCGTCGTCCATCCGTTCCACGCGCTGCGCGGCCAGCGGCTGGAGGTCCTCTTCAGCAAGCGGTGGTCGGGTGGGACGTTGTTTGTCTGTGCGCGGCCGGATTCGGGCCAGGTCACGTTGCCGGCGGGATGGACGGACCGCGGTCCGTCCGCGGAGGACGGGCGGCTGTCGGTCGATGGTCTGGCGGTGCTCAGTGCGCTGACACGCGCTCTCCAGGTCGTTGATGGCAGTGAGTAGTCGTGCGATCGTCTTGTGTGATGAGTCCACCCAAGGATCCGACAGATCTGGGCACGATGAGCACGGAGGATCTTCTTGCGCGGCGACGGGCGCTGGCCGACGAGGTCGGGGACGCGCAGCGGGTGCTGGCCGGTTCGCTGGTCGAGCAGTCCCGCCGGTGCGGCAAGCCGGGGTGTTCGTGCGCGGGCGGCGCCGGGCACGGGCCGTACTCGTACTTCAGCCCGCGCCAGGTCGACCGGGGTCGGCTGCGCTACGTCCCGGCCCGCCTGGTCTCGGTCGTGCACCGCTATCTGGAGAGGGGCGGCGAGGTCGAGGTGCTGCTGGCCGAGATCTCGGCGATCAACGTCGAGCTGCTCGCGCGCCGCGAGCTGACCTGAGCGATGGCCGTGGCCGTTCTGTCCGGACCTGCTCGCCGCGAGGCGGTCGCGGTGGTGGCGAACATGACGGCCTGCGCGCTGGGAGCGAGCGATGAACGACGAGCACAAGATCACCCCGGGTCATCGGCGGCGGGCGGCGCTGGTCTACCTGCGCCAGTCGACGCTGGTCCAGGTCCGGGAAAACACCGAGTCGACGCTGCGCCAGTACGCGCTGCAGGAGCGGGCGGTGGCGCTGGGCTGGGCGTCGGCGGACGTGGAGGTGATCGACACGGATCTGGGGCTGTCGGGGACCTCGACCCGCAACCGGGACGGGTTCCGCCACCTGATGGCGCGGCTGTGTCTGGGCGAGGTCGGGGCGATCTTCGGCCTGGAGATCTCCCGACTGGCCCGCTCCAACGCGGACCTGGCAAGGCTGGCGGAGCTCGCGCGCCTCACGGATACCCTGTTGATCGACACGGACGGGGTCTACGACCTGTCGGACTTCAACGACCGCCTGCTGCTCGGGCTGAAGTCGACGATGAGCGAGGCCGAGCTGCACATCATGGCCGGCCGGCTGCAGGCCTCGAAACGGGCGGCCGCCGAGCGCGGCGAACTACGCACCCCGCTGCCGGTCGGCTACGTCTACGACGACGAGGGCCGTCAGGTCATCGACCCGGACGCCGAGGTCCAGGCCGCGATCACGGATGTGTTCGCCGCGTTCGCCGCGGCGGGCTCCGCGTTCGGGGTGGTGACCGCGTTCGCGGGCCGCCGGTTCCCGCTGCGCGCCTATGGCGGGGCGTGGGCCGGCCAGCTACGCTGGGGCCCGCTCACCCACAGCCGGGCACTCGGGGTGTTGAAGAACCCCGCCTACGCCGGTGTTTACGTCTACGGTCGCTACGCGACCCGGCGGATGGTCGAACCGGACGGGACGGTGCGCCCGCACACCACCCAACTGCCCCGCGACCAGTGGCCGATCGTCATCCCCGACCACCATCCCGGCTACATCACCTGGGCCGACTACCTGGCCATCGAGCAGAAACTCGCGGCGAACCAGACGAATGCCGGAGCGCGCCCCGCCCGGGAAGGGCACGCGCTCTGCCAGGGCGTCATCCACTGCGGCAGCTGCGGACGGGCGATGGGAACCCGCTACCACGCGACCGGCAACGGGGCCTACGAGTGCTCCGCCCGGCTCCAGCGCCTCGCGACACCGACCTGCCGGTCGATCCTGGCCGCCACCGTGGACAGGGCCGTCACCCAGGCACTGCTGGACGCGGTCACACCCGAGCAGATCGGCCTCGCCCTCGACGCCGCCGGCCAGGTCGCCGACCGCCACCACCGCTCCATCCGCGCCGCCGAACTTGCCACGGAGCGGGCCCGCTACGACGCGCAGCGCGCCGAGCGGGCGTTTACCGCCGCCGAACCGGAAAACCGGCTCGTCACCCGCAACCTGGAGAACCGGTGGGAGGAGAAGCTCGCCGCGCTCGCCGAGGCCGAGGCCGCGCTGGCCGACGCCCGTGACACACTGCCCCCGCTGCCCGACCAGGACTCGCTGCGCGCCCTGGCCGGAGATCTGCCCGGCCTCTGGCACGCCGAGACCACCACCGACCGCGACCGCAAACGGCTGCTGCGTACCCTGATTGCCGACGTCACCCTGCTGCCCGAGGCCGACCGCGGCCGGGTCCGGATCGGTATCCGCTGGCACACCGGCACGACCGACGAGCTCAACCTCCGCCGCGCGCAGCACCCCGGCACCGCGCGGCGCACCCCATCCCCTGCCACCACGATGATCCGCGAACTCGGGCCCACGACCAGCAACGACGACCTCGTCGCGCTGCTCGCCGAGCACGGGCACACCACCGGCGACGGCCGCCCGTTCGACGTCAAGGCCGTCCAGTGGGTCCGACATGTCCATAAGATCCCGACCCCGAGTCCCTACCAGGACGGCGAGCGCAGCGTCGACCAGGTCGCCGCCGACCTCCGCTGCAACCCCGGCACCGTCTACTACTGGATTAACCACGGGCACCTTCAAGCTCGCCGCGGCGCCGGCAACCGGCTCTGCATCCCCTGGAACCCGCAGATCAAGATGCAGTTCCAGCACCTCATCAACGACTCAGGCCACCTCAGCCCCCGGCAGCCAGCCGCGACCACCACCCCGAGGACCTGATCCCGGGCCCCGCCAGCCCCGCCAGGCGCAAAAGCGACATGACGCCCGCCGAGCCGACCCAGCCATCTCCCATCAAACCAGACACCCACTCCTGGGGAATAGAAAAGCGCTACTGCGCAGGAGGGCAATATGAAGCCACCTT
>NZ_CAUVXO010000353.1:2407-2937 GCF_963555865.1 Protofrankia sp. Cr1 | reverse complement strand
CCCTACCGTGGCGGACCGTGTAGCGCAGACGGTGGTCGCGCTCGCGCTGGAGCCCCGTACTGAGTCGATCTTCCATGACGACTCGTACGGGTACCGGCCGGGCAGGTCGCCGCTGGCAGCGGTGGAGAAGTGCCGCGAGAGGTGCTGGAAGAGCGACTGGGTGATAGAGGTCGACATCTCCCGGTTTTTCGATTCCGTCGATCACGATCTTATGGTCAGGGCGGTCGAGGCGAACATCACCCCGGAACAGAAATGGGTGGTGCTGTACGTGCGGCGGTGGCTCACAGCACCGCTTGTCTGGCCCGATGGCAGGAGGATGGAACGGGACTGCGGAACTCCACAGGGTTCGGCGGTGTCACCCGTGCTGGCTAACCTGTTCATGCACGTGTGCCACGAATGTCGAGAGGGGTTGGGTGTAGGTAGACCTTCTTGAGGCAATGTTGTGTAGTAGATGAAGGTTTTGTGGCCCTTCGGCGTCGCCCTGCGGGGGGAGACGTCAAGCCGCCTCAATACTGCATTGGCTGAAGACC
>NZ_CAUVXO010000353.1:0-1925 GCF_963555865.1 Protofrankia sp. Cr1 | reverse complement strand
TTGTGAACATGAACGAGGGCTAGGTGTAAGAGCTGGCTCTCGGTGCTGTGCGAGTAGATGGAGGAACGTCTGGACCTCCGGAGTCGCCTTACGGGAGGAGGCTCCAAACCACCTGCCGGGGCCTTGGTTGAAGACCGTGGTCTTGAACGGTGCAGGAAAAGGCGCGGCGTGATCGCGTCAGGTGTGAGCCGGGAAGATGAGCGATGGGTCAAAAGATCCTCTGCCGTTCGAAGCGTCGAAAGCTAATCAGATGACATCGAAACCAGAGTCTGGTCTTTGCTCTGGGATGAGCCTGGGGGACACCCGTCTACTGCCCAGGTGGTGTCCGGCGTACAGGCAGCATGAGCCCGGTTCAGGCTCTCGCATGGAACATGTGAAGGCGCGTCTCGATACTGCGACCGAGTGATCGGGAGCGAGAGGGAGATCTCCAAGCGGCGGAATCCGTGAGGGGCTGAGTACCGTTGCGGGACGCGCTGGCGGACTCACCCGTAGTAGCTATGAAGCTCCTGCGTATCGCAGTGGGGGCGGAGCCAAGGGGTGGGGTTGCCCAGGCCGACGAGTGTGATCAACCGAGAGGGAGGAGTCGCATGAGTGGGCCGGAGTTCCAGGGCAAGTCGCACGAAATCTCGAAACAGATCGTGTGGGATGCGTGGTTGAAGGTGAAGGAGAACGGGGGAGCGGCTGGGGCGGATGGTGTGACGGTCGAGCAGTTCGAGGCGAGGTTGAAAGATAACCTTTACCGGCTGTGGAACCGCATGTCGTCGGGATCCTATTTCCCTGGTCCGGTCCGCGCGGTGGAGATACCGAAGAAAGGAGGAATGAGACTCCTGGGGGTCCCGAATGTTGTTGATCGCGTAGCACAGACGGCGGCGACGCTCGTACTGGGTCCGGAATTGGAGAAAGTGTTCCACGACGACTCGTACGGGTATCGTCCCGGACGGTCGCCGCTGGACGCGGTCGCGACATGCCGTCAACGGTGCTGGGAGAAGGATTGGGTCGTGGACCTGGATGTGAAGGCCTTCTTCGACTCGGTACCGTGGGATCTGACATTGAAGGCAGTGGAGCGCCACACGGGCCAGAAATGGGTTCTTCTCTATGTGGCACGCTGGCTCATGGCCCCGATGCGGATGCCGGATGGCTCGATAGTGGAAAGGACCCAGGGAACGCCACAAGGCGGTCCGATCTCGCCGTTACTCGCCAATTTATTTCTGCACTACGGCTTCGATCTGTGGATCTCTCGGGAGTATCCGGGGGTGAGGTTCGAGCGCTTTGCGGACGATGCGGTGATCCACTGCGTGACGGAACGCCAGGCCTGGGAGGTGCGGGACGCGGTCGGACGTCGGTTGGCCGACATCGGGCTGAGCCTGCATCCTCAGAAGACGAAGGTGGTGTACTGCAAAGACGGTCGGCGCCGGCGGGATTACTCGGTGGTGACGTTCACGTTCTGTGGTTATTCCTTCCGTCCTCGAAAGGCCTTCAACAAGGTGCAGGGAAAGGCTTTCGCAAGGTTCCTGCCGGCCGTTGACCCGGCGAAATTGGCGGAAATGAGCCGGAGGATCGCCGCGTGGAAGATCCACCGACGCACGGCCCTGACACTGGATGACCTCGCGCGTGGCATCAACCCAGCAGTGCGTGGCTGGCTTAACTACTTTACGGTGTTCTACGCGAGCATGGTGAGGCCGTTGTGCTGGCGCGTCGATCGTCACCTCATGCACTGGGCGAGAAAGAAATACAAGCGGCTGAAGCGAAGCGAGAAGCGCGCAAGAGAATGGCTATGGAGTGTCCGGGAACGGGCTCCGCGGCTGTTCGCGCACTGGGAGCTGCGCTACGCGACCTGGTGACTGGGCGACACGAGCCGGATGAATCGAGAGGTTCACGTCCGGATCTGTGAGGGCCGGGGGCTGCGATGCCCCCGGCTACTCGGC
>NZ_CAUVXO010000352.1:0-5410 GCF_963555865.1 Protofrankia sp. Cr1 | reverse complement strand
CCGTTCGGACCGAGCAGGCCGAGGACGGTTCCTGGCTGGACCTCCAGATTTAGTCCGTCCAGAGCGTGCGCGTCCCCGTAACGTTTTACCAGACCTTCGACAGCAATTGCTGGTTTCATAGTGGTACAACCTCCTCATGTGTGCCCCGGGAATCGGCGTACGCCGGGATCCCGGTCGTTGTAATGACATGCTGCATTGCGCTCGTGTGCTGCGTCGCAGGCAGAGTGCGTGAACCCCAGGTCGTGTTGCCCAGGGTGCAGAGTGCATAGAGCTTCAGGGGAATGAGCAGGCCGATGTTGATGAATTCGTGGAAGGCAAACGCGAAGAACGCCATTTTCCTGGTACGCCAGGCGCCATAGGTGCACTGCAGCAACGAGAGTCCTGCTATTGTGGCGATCGACCACCACGGCGGTGGAGCCGCGGACACAGCGACAAGAGCGAGGCCTGTGGTCATTGACAGGACGAGTAACAACGGCGCCAGATTCTGCCCGACGACGTCAAGTGTCAGATAGCGGTGCAGGCGGGGAAGGAGCCTGATGGCAAGGAGGGTGTCCCGATAGGTACTGCGGGCCCACCGGAGCTGCTGGCGCAGGTAGGGGCGCATCCGTTCGGGGACGACGGTCGCGGCCGTCGCGTCCGGGACATAGACGGTGCGCAGACCCGACCGCAGTATGAGAATCGTCAGGTGGCGATCCTCTCCGAAGTCGCTCGGTCGCCCACGAAACATCTGGGTCTCGTAGTCGTCGAGGACGGCGGTGAGCGCGGAGCGCCGGTAGACCGCGCACGGCCCGCAGCAGCACATCACCGCTCCGAAGACGGACTGAGCGGCCCGTTCCTGGTTGCAGGCGATCCAGTACTCCATGTTGACCAGTCGGGTGAGCCAGGTCGCCCGACTGTTGCTCGCCACCATGTGGCCCATCGCCGCACCCACCCCGGGGTCGGCCATCGCCGCCGCCAGTTTGCCTACGACGTCGGGCTCGATGGTCGTGTCGGAGTCGATTGCCACGACAAGGTCGCCGACCGATTGACGGATGGCCGCTACCTGGGCCTTCCGCTTTCCCACGTTGGCTGTCAGCGGGAGGATCACAAATCGTCGGTCGCGACCGAATTCATCGTAAACGGCCTGGAGCTGCTGGCGGTTCCGTGAGCCGTCGTCGACGACGTACACCGTGAGAATGCCTTCGTAGTCCTGGTTCGCCACGGAGCGCAAACAGGATGCGAGCACTTCCGGTTGTTCGTTGAAGCACGGAATGATCACATCGACGGTGGGTAGTGCGGCGGCGGGTCCGACGTTTCCCGGGACGGCTCGCTGCCGCCGATACGTCCGGTGCGCGAAGCGAATCTGCGTTGCCAGGTAGCCGATGATGAGAAGGACATAGGTCGACAGCACGCCGGTGAAAATGATCCGTAAGACCACGATTGTCGTATGCATGGAGTCCTCTGTTCCAGGAGTCGGGCCGCCCGCGCGGCCGGTAGAAACAGGGTTGGTGGTAACGGCTGACTCAGGCTGCCAGCGCGAGGCGACGCTCGGTTGCCAGCGCCCGCCGCAGGTAGATACCAAGGACGGAACCGTAAATCAGATGTCCGGTGAGGGACAGGCCAAGGGACTGCCAGCTGAGCGGGAAGAGCAGTTCCGTACCACGGCTCGACAGGGCGATGGTGGCGACCAGGCCTGACCACACGAAGATGCCGTAACCGATGCCCAACAGGATCGGACGCCGGGCAAGAGCCGGAAACCGCCACAGACCCACGGCGCCGCACAGCACGAAGAAGGCCATTCCGATGCCACCGCCGTCACCGATGTAACGCCAGGCATAGCCGACCGGAATATTCGTGGGTACATCCCCGATGATCCAACCACCGAGTCGCGGGATGAAGTCCGGCCAGATCTTGGTGTATACCATCGGCATCCGTAGGGCATCATAGGCGGTGACGGCGATCAATCCGGCGGTGAATCCCCGGACCGCCCATCGTGCCTCCACCGACCGGTGTAGTGCCATCGCAATCACGATGACGGCGAGCGGCAGTACCAGGAAGCGGGCTGATGCGCTGATGGGGAGCAGGTTGAAGACGTAGAGCGGGATTGACAGCACCGGTAGCGCGCCGGCGGTCATTAATAGCCCGACCCTCGCGAGCGACACCGGCCGCCGCAGCAGTCCGGTTCCGGGCGCAAGCAGGATGCGGGTAAAGGGCGATGGCGCGGCAACCGCGCAGCGCTGTGTCGGTAGGGACAGCGAAGCACCGGTCCCGGCCCGGTGCGTACTCATAGTTGCAGTGCTCGTGCTCATAGTTGCAGTGCTCATGTCTTTCTCCCGTTCTGTTTCCTGTGCTGGCCGGCAGGCACAGCAAAATAGTCGCTCACGAATACTGAAGGATGCCCATGGCAGCCGATCTTGAAATCGTGCCCGGTGCATCATCCGCTTCTGTCCCTGGTGTCTGGTACCAGTCTCTTCGCCTGGACCCGGGAGAAACAGACCGTGTATGTGCGGGTATTCCTGAACTGTGGCTACATGACGCATGGACCCGTGGTGCCAGGCATGGTGAATCTGGCACTGGCAGTGCCAGGTTGAGGCCGGTGGCAGATAGTGAGACGCGCTACACCGAAATAGGAACCGCGACAGGGGCCGTTCTGGATCAACGGTGCCCGAGCGTCAACGTACGGCGTCGCGCCACCACAGCCGATTGCAGATGGTGCTGATGATCAATTTTCCGGCATGGCCGGCCAACCCGGTGGCGGGTGCCGGGATACTTCCGACCGCCGTCCAGGCGACGTCGTGCAGGACCGGAAGCCGCATCCAGAGGGTCTGATCCCGGGTGACGCAGTAGAGCCGGCCGCTGGTACTGGTCATGGCGATGACGTTGTCGGCGGGACCCACCCAGGTCCAGACCTGGTCCTGGCCGATCCGGTCGAAGCGGAGGTGGACGAGATCGCCGTCGGCGGTCGCGCCGAACAGCCCCTCGAAGCACGCCGCGAGCGCGACCACCCCCGGTGCGGTCCCGATCGGGACCCAGCCGACGTCGCGGCGGACGGGCTCGCGCTGCCACAGCTGGTCGTCGGTGGTCACGGCGTACAGGCAGACCGGTTGGGCGCCGGTGGCCTCGCGTGGGCCGGCCAACGCGCGGACACGGCCCGCGGGCCCGATCCGGCTCCAGACGAGGTTCTGGCCGACCGGATCCCGGGCCCACAGCATGTTCCCGGCGGCGGCGAACACGGTGTTCTCGCAGGCGACGAGTGCGGTCACCGTGCTCGCGCGACCGATCCGTTCCCAGTTCGTGGCCGGCCACGGGTCGCTCAGCCGGGTGAGGACATTACGGGTGATCCGGTCGACTGTCGGATCCGGGGAGCTACCGAGCCCGCCACCCCATCCGGTCGTGGCGACGTTGAACACTGTGCCGCCGCCGGATGCCCGGAACACACCCATGGTTGCGGCACCGCCCTGCCCCAAGCGGCGCCAGTCGGACAGGTCAGCTGTGGCGAGGACGACGAAGGTCGTGGGGGTGCCATCCCGGCCGGTGACACGAGGGACACCATCCTCCACGACCACGTCGGCGGCGTCGGTCTCATAGCCGACCGTCCCGATTCCGAAGGTGTCACCGTCAGCCAGTCCGGTGCCCTCGAAGGCCCAGTGATCGGCGAATCGGACCGTCCAGGCGGTACTGTCCATCACGCTCATGTCGCCCCAGCAACCCGCGCCACGGCGGAAGCTGGTACCGGTGAGAGCGTTCTCCGGGCGGTTGACCGGCGCACTGGACCACTCGACGGTGACGCGGGCGTTGTCAATCCCGGTGAGCGGGTCTTCAGCGGCATCGCGGTGACAGACGAAGGTGCGGCCATCGTCCTCAAGCCGGAACTGCCACCAGCAGGTGTTGCCCGTGAGGAATGCGATGTTGCCGCCGGCGGCCAGGAACTGCTCGGCGGTGTCGCGCATTTCGGCCGTCCAGTATTCGTCGTGCCCGACGCAGACGAGCACCTGGTAGGCGCGCAGCAGGTGCAGACCGTCGCGTGGGTCGTCGCGTGCGTCGTCGTGCAGGTCGAAGCCGGAGCAGTAGTCCACGGCGAACCCGCTGGTGGCGAGCCACTGCAGGATCGAGACCTCCCAGCCCGGGCCGCTCGAACTCGGCCGGTGCAGGCTTACTCGCCGACCACGGTCGGGTTGCTCGGTCCAGTACGGCGAGGCGCCAGCCGTGCCGCACCAGGCATAGGCATGAAAGGTCGGGAACGGAATCGACACCAGTATGTGGGCGTGGACACCAGGTTCGGCCGAGCGCACCACGAAGAAGGCACGGCTCTGGCCCGGCGTTCCCGGGGTGAGATCGACGGCGTACAGGCCGCTCGGCCAGGACTGCGGAACATCGAGGGTGAACCCGACGGGCCAGCCCCGGTCGGCCGCGGGATCGCCAGGGGTTGGGTGTGCGTCGACATGCACGGTGAACCGTGCCATCTCGTTGCCGCTGACGAATTCGGTGACCACCACGGTCGCGCCGGTTCCAGCGCCCGAGTCCGCATTGAGATGGAGATCGAGACTACCGCCCTGCGGGACCGATGTCTTCGCGGAATACACCTGTACACCCATCACGCACCCCGTTCGCCTATGCTGAAGCCGGGAGCGCTGCGGGGGCGGTAGGCGCCGACTCGTCGGTCGGTGCATCCTTCGCCGAGGTCGTGACGAGCCCTGCCGGCCGCAACCTACACATCCTCGTCGTCCGGGACGGGAAGATGGAAGGCGATTCCGATCCCGTCCATACCGGCCGGATAGGCGACCACGAGGTTCATCGCCCGAACCCCGAGCTGCGGATGCCGCAACCACCGGACCCGGGGCGCCTGACTGCGTATCTCGTGGTCGGACCACCATCGCCGCATCTCCGGGCTTCCCTTCATGAGATCGGCGATCAGTTGGCTCAGCCGTCGGTCGCCGGGCCTGACCGCCGAGACGGCACGCAGGCGGCCGATGACGTCCTTGGCCTCGTCATCCCACATCACCAGACGTTCGCGTGCGTCGGGTTCCATGAGCGTCCACCACACGGTGTTGCGATGCTCGTCCGGCAGCTTGGCGAAGTCGGTGTACCACTCGGTAGCGGCGGCGTTCCAGGTCAGTACGTCAGCAACCTGGTTCGCGACGTAAACGGGGCTGGGCTTGTACGCGTCGGCGATCTGCCAGAGGATGGCCTCTGTGTTGGCCTCGCGTAACGGACTGTCCTTGACCGGTCGTTGACCGTAAGCGAGGAGGTAAATGTAGCTGCGTTCGTCGTCGTTCAGCTGCAGCATTCGGACGAGGCTATCCAGAACCTCGTGCGACGGGTGAATGTCCCGACCCTGCTCAAGGTATGTATACCAGGTCGGACTCAGGCCCGCGAGAACCGCGACTTCCTCTCGTCTGAGCCCGGAGGTTCGTCTTCGTCGCCCCGTGGG
>NZ_CAUVXO010000351.1:3510-5605 GCF_963555865.1 Protofrankia sp. Cr1 | reverse complement strand
GTGCCGACATCATCGCCGCCGCGGAGGCCGGCGACTTCCGTAAGGGCCGGTTCGCGAACTACGTGACGAAACTCCGGCGTGGCGTGTCCAACTGGTACGAGTTCATCTCCATCTACTACCGGCTCAACATCCTGTTCACCGCCTTTGTGCAGGATCCCCGGTATCGCATCGACGTGCTGAAGTTGCTTCAGGGCGACGTATACGACGACCAGGAGCTGGCGGCCCTGGTGGCGATGCGGGAATTCGTCGCCGCCGTCGAGAACGATCCCAGCCACTTGTGGCACCCGTTGCTGGGGACGATGAAGATCTCTCCCGACTCCAAGGTCCTGTTCTGACCGCGCCCTGGGCGGTTCTGTTCGACATGGACGGAACCCTTGTCGACACCGAACCGATTCTGGGCGGCGCCTTGCTGGCGGTGTTCGGCGAATTGGGCGTGCCGGCCCAGGCGGTTCGCCGCAACGTGGTGCAGGGGAGCAGCGTCGCCGGGAACCTGGCTAAGCTCAGCGGGCTCACGGGGTCGGCTATCCCCGCGGAGGAGTTGTACGCTCGGGTCAACAGCAGGGTGCTCGACCGGTTGCGGACCGGGATTACTCCGCTGCCCGGAGCTGTCGAACTCCTTCGGGCACTGCGACTGGAGCGCGTCGCCTGCGCGCTGGTCTCCTCCTCGTACCGCGCGATGGTGGACGCTGTCCTGCCATCGCTCGGTCGGGCGGAATTTTCCGTGACCATAGCCGGCGACGAAGTCAGACGCCCGAAACCCGACCCCGAGTCCTACCGCACGGCCGCGGCCAGGCTCGGTGTCGAACCCGGGCGGTGCGTGGTCATCGAGGACTCGCCCGCCGGAATCCATTCAGGGCTCGCCGCGGGCTGCGTGCTCATCTCGGTCGCGCCGACCAGGGAACCGGTGGCGCTGGCCGTGGACGGCCTGTCCGAGCTGACCGTCGGGCGGCTCGCACGCCTGGTCGAAGGGGGACCGTAACCTGCGCACCCGATGACTTCCACCGAACCTGAGGACCGCGAACGGTATCGGGCCCTGAAATGAATATTTTGTAGTCACGACAACAAAGGAGGGCCGCATGTACACCCTCGAATGCACCGCCACCTTGACCGCGCCCGTCAGCGCGCTCTGGAGGGTGTGGAGCGACATTGACCGCTTCCCGGAGTGGGATCCGCTTGAGGAACACAGTCATCTAGATGGCCCGTTCGAGGTCGGCGTCACCGGCTACTCCAAGGCGCGCCGCCTCCCCGGAGGGCCCTTCACCATCATCGCTGTGAAGGACGGCAGCTCGTGGACCGCGAGAGGCCCGCTGCCCGGCGGTGAACTGCTGATTGAGTACCGGCTCTCCCCTCAGGAAGATGGGCAGGTTCTCGCTCGCGTCCGCTACCAGGCGCGCGGCCCCTCCTCGCCGATATTCCGGTTCGCCCTCGCCCCCCGGCTGCGCAGGGAGTGGCCGCGGGTCTTCGTGGCGTTGGAAGCCAGGGCCCGGCAGCTGGACGCCGACCGTTGAGCAGCGACCCCCAGGCCGCCGGGCCGCTGGCCAGCCCCGGGTTCTGGCTGCATCGGGCCGGGCTGGCAGGCACACAGGGCCCGCCCACCCGGCAGGACGTCGCCGAGTTCGCCGGGGCGGACCGGATGATGACCTCCAAGGTGGTGCGTGCCCTGGAACACCGGGGGCTTCTCAGCCAGATCCAACTCCCACCCGCGACGCCACACGAAACCTCGCCATTCTCCGCAATCTCGCTCTCGGTCTCCTACGCCTCCAACGCATCACAAAGATCAAGGAGACCCTCGAATACATCGCCGGAGACCGCAACCGGGTACTCCAGTTTTTAGCTACCTAGAGTAGCTGATCGCTACGCCGGGAAACCTTCGCGCAGCCCTGGTGGCTTCCCGTGGAGCTGGGAGTTCAGCCTGCGCGGGACGTTACGCGTGCCGTTTCCGCCGATCCGTACCCCGCGCAGCCCGGCGGGTCCGCCACGTGGACGACGTCGCGCTCGTAGCCTTGGCCGGCGCGGGCCGCGTCGTGAGGCAGCAGGCGGAGCCTGGCCAGGGCATTGCGTCCTGGCCAGGCCGGCCCGCTACGCGGCCGTTGTT
>NZ_CAUVXO010000351.1:0-3325 GCF_963555865.1 Protofrankia sp. Cr1 | reverse complement strand
GAGGCGGTGCCGCCGACGAGGTGGCGAGCGAAGAAGCGTTCGTCGCTGTCCATTTCGAACCTGGGTAGGTCGACGTGGCGGCCGGAGTTGGCGTGCAGCGTTTTCTCGGGGGAGGCGATGGCGTCGAACAGCGCGAGGCCGGCCTCGCGCGGCACGATCTCGTCGTCCCACTGGAACAGGAACTGCACCGGGATGGTGATGCGGGCCGCGGCGTCGGTGAGGGTGTCGTAGCCGACGAGACCGAAGACAGCGGCGGTGATCCTGGGTTCGGCGGCGACGAACGGCATACCGATCATGCTGCCCAGCGACACCCCCCAGTACCCCACGGGTCCGCCCGCCCCGACGCAGTCGAGGTCCTGGAGAGCGTCCAGGGTGGCCTGCCACTCGGGAACGGCCTGGGTGGCACGGGTGGCGTTGTCCTGGGCGATCAGCGCGCCGACGGGCTCGCCGGCCGCCATCCGTTGCCGCAGTTCCGCGGTGAACCGCTCGTCGTGCGCGGTTCTTGGCCGGTCGCCGTGCCCGGGTGCGTCGATCGCGACCACCGCGAAACCGAAATGTGCCGCGTAGCGGTGGGCACGGGCCACCAGACCCGGGGCGGTTTTGTGCTGACCGCCTCCGTGTCCGAGCAGCATCAGGGGGCGGGGCCCGATGGCATCAACCGGGGACCAGAGCACACCGGGGATGCCGTCAAGGGTGAACAGTCGTTCCGAGACGCCGGACGAGGTCGCCTCTGAGCTGAAGTACATAGGTTCGTTGCCTTTCGGGATGCCTGGGGGCGCTCCCGACGGCCACCTATGTGAGATGAACCGCCCCGCAGCAAGAGGGGAGCACCCAGCCGGATACAGCGGTAATGGGTCTCACCTCCTCAGGCCGGTTCGCGGACACGGTGACGCTACCAGACATGGTGCGACCCGCGCGGGTGTGGGGAACCGCAAGGACCTCGCCGCAGGCCTCACTCACAGGTTGGCGCAGGACTGTGATCTCGACGTGGCCTGTCCCGGCGGCGAGGTGTGTCGGCCGCTGCGGCTGGTGCATTCCCGCGGGGTGTCGGCGGCGGTGCCGTGGCGCGCGACGCGCAGATAGGAGCGAACTCCCAGGAGCGACTGCTCATTTTCGAGCGGTTCCTACCCGGGTTGTTAAACAGGTTTGTCGGGATCGCGGATAGATGAGCAGTCGGCCTCGTATGTGAGCAGTACATGAGCAGCGGGCCACGAGCTTTTTGAGCAGTCACCTTCGGTGATGTCGACGGATCGGGGACCACCGCGAACGCCGTACCGGCAAGCGAGTCAGGTGAAGATCCGGTCAAGGTGGTGGTCGAGCAGGGCTTGCGCTGCTTGGGGTGTGTACAGGCCAATGAGAAGTGGGCCGACCAGGCCGTGGGCGAGCCAGAACAAGGATGCGGCCTCCTGTTCGGCGTCGAGGTCTGGGCGCATGTGGCCGCTGCGCTGGGCAGCGCGCAGTTGCGCCGTTGTGGCGTCGAGCAGTCCCCGCAGGCCTTGGCGCAGCGCCTCGGCGTAGGCGGGGGTGACGGCGGCTCGGGAGTAGAACGCGACGGATATGCCTGCTTCGGCCCGGCTGTCCTCGCTGGTGGGCAGCAGCTCGCCCAGCACGGCGCGGGCAACGTCGCGAGGGGTGGCCTCGGGCAGGTGCGCGAGACGCGCCTGCAGGCGGCCGGCGACGCGGTCCCGCATGTGGTCGAGCGAGAACAGCAGCATCTCCTCCTTCGTGCGGAAGTAGTGCTGGACCATCCCCATCGACACCCCGGCCTCGGCCGCGACGTCGCGCAGACTGACCGCCTCGACGCCACGGCTGGCAGTCACCCGGAACACCGCCTCCGCGATGCTGCGACGCCGCTCGAGCGGGTCCACCCGCTTCGGCATCGACACCCCCTACGGCAATGCGGACGCATTGCAATAGCATCCGTCCACCCTTAGCATGTCAACTGCATTGCCAAAGTGCCAACCGGCCACCCCAGAGCCACCTCACAGGAGCGGAGACGCCCGTGACCATCTCCTATGCCCGCAACGGCGAGGTGTGCATCGCCTACGAGACGTTCGGACGGCCCGACGGGGAGCCGCTGCTGCTGGTCATGGGCTTGACGTTTCAGATGCTCTGGTGGCCGGACGAGTTCTGCCGGGAGCTCGCGGAGCGGGGGTTCGCCGTTGCGCGCTTCGACAACCGCGATGCGGGACTGTCGACCCACTTCACCGCACCGCCTCGCACCGCACCGCCTCGCACGACCGTCCGGACACTGCTGGGGCGCGGAGGTGGTCCGGCCTACCGGATGGACGACATGGTCGATGACGCGGTCGCCGTCATGGACGCCCTGGGATGGGACTCCGCCCATCTGCTCGGTGAGTCGCTGGGTGCGACGCTTGCCCAGATGGTGGCGATCTGGCATCCATCCCGCGTCCGCAGCCTCGTCTCCGCGATGGCCGGCGGGACCGGCGGCCCGATCAGCAACCTACGCAACCTAAAGGTCGGCACATTGCTGCGGTTGGCCCGCAAACGGTACGACGACACCCGGGAAGGCGGCGTGCAACGGTTGGCGGACACCTATCTGATCATGTGCTCGCGGCGGCACCCGATCGACGACGCCTGGGTACGCGCGACCGCCGAGGAGTCCTGGGACCGCGACCACGACCCGGGCGCGACCCACCGTCAACTCGCCGCAGCCCGCACCGGCGGCGACCTCCGGGCTCAGCTACGGCGGCTGCGGGTGCCTACCCTGGTGATCCACGGCCAGGACGACCCATGGATTCGCATCCGTGCCGCCCACACCCTCGCCGGAACGATTCCCGCAGCCCGGCTGATCACCTACCCCGATATGGGACACGAGTTCCCCCAACATCTGTGGGCCACCATCGCCAGCGACGTATGGGACGCGACGCAATCGGCGGCGTCCGCGCCAACCCCCGAACAGCGGCAGGGAAACACGCTCCGTAGATATTCTCGATAGACCTTGCGGATGCGGGCGCGGAGAAGAGCCGAGTGACCACAGCACCCGAAGCTTCGGCCTGCCAACAAACGCGCCGAGCACGGCGACCGCCGATTGTCGTGCGATCTCTACCTGACGGCGGCGGCGTGGTCTCGATGTGGCTTGCCCCGGGTGCTGCTGGGTGTCGCGGCAGGCGGCGAAAGCACGCATCCCGGCCGGGCCTTGGGCTGCGGTAACGCGCTGTTCGGCTGGCTGCTACCCACCGCGGTTGCTCTCACGGGCGCCTGGCTTATCGGCACCTACTTTCCGCGGTCCTCCAGCCGCGGCAGCTGCGGGGACATCGAACAGCGGGCGTGCACCGGATCGGATGCGGGTTACTTCTTCCTG
>NZ_CAUVXO010000350.1:2480-5855 GCF_963555865.1 Protofrankia sp. Cr1 | reverse complement strand
CGCTAGGTGTTTGAAAATCGACTTTGGGGAAATTGTCGCGCCACGGCTCTAGACCATTGAAGATCACCACCTCGTTCCTACCCCCTACAGGCCTATTTTATCGAGATACTTCCTCACTAATCTTATGTCATCCCAGGTCGCCTCCCTGACTGCACATCCACGCCACGATCCTGTCGGTTACATCCCGGACTCGCTGGGCCGCCGTACTCCGAGATCGTGCTATAGCGGATCGCGCGAGACTGTTGGGCGATCATAGAAGGGGAAGGTCGACGTGCCAGAAGTTGCTGCGGCATCGTGGGTGCCGTGCACGTTCGGCGAAGTCCTCGACGCGGCGCACGAGTATCGGATCCGTCACGGGATGGCTGACATTTCCGAGGATGAGGCGATGGACCTTGCGCTGGAAGCGCAGGGCGACGTACGTGCTGAAATGCGTGCCGAGGGCGGCCTCTTGTCCTTGACAGCGCGATCTGAGATATTTCGATCTAGGATCGCGGTGCGCTGGACCCGCGTCTCAAGGCGCATGGTGATGTAAGGAGGTGAGCGCGTGTCCGAGCCGATGATCGACACTGTGTACGAGACGACGGACGAAGAGGACGAATACGACCGTCAGTGTCTTGATGCTGCGCTTGCCGAAGGCTGCGACCCGGTACCCTTCCGGGCCTTCTTGGCCGAACTCGGGATCGATCCGGACAACCTCGACGACGACGAGGTATGAAGGCTGTCGTACGCAAACGGCAAGATAAGGCGCTGTGGCGGGCGGTGAGTCGTACAAGGTCGAGATCGACCCGCATGCCCAGCATGCCTTCCGGAAGCTTTCCCGTGATGTTCAGAACCGGCCGACCAAGGTCATTCTTGCGTTGGAGCACACGCCGCGGCCTGTCAGCTGCAAGGCGGTCGTCGGCCAACCGGGTTACTGGCGTATCCGGGTCGGCGACTATCGGGTGATCTACACAGTGTGGGACGACGTGCTCGTGGTCCTGGTTGTGGAGCTCGGCCATCGCCGCGACGTCTACCGCCGTTGACCGCGGGCGGGTCCTCCGTCCGGCTTGGGTTCGACGGGGTGGGCGTGTCATCGACTCAGACCATGATCGGCGCGTGTTTGTTCTTGGGTACGGTTTTCGGGCCGATATGCGTACCTGACGACAAACACACGCTGATCTTATGGATGGTGCTGATCTTGGGGATGGTTCTGTGCCGCGCATGGTCTGCGAACCGTCGGACCAGCCGGTGCGGGAGGGGGGACTTGAACCCCCACGCCCTAGGGCGGCAGATCCTAAGTCTGCTGCGTCTGCCATTCCGCCACTCCCGCGTAGGTACCACAGTAGCGATCGGCGGGCGTGTGCTGTCGCCGGTGACCGCGAACCCGCCCGTGGATCGCGGTCACCGGCGACAGGCGTGTCGGAGGCGGCCAGGATCTGACGATGCGCCTGACGGCCTCCGACATCCAGCCTGCCGGCCCGGCCGCCACGTGACCAGGGGCCTCTGGGCGCCCACTGACGGGTGCCTCCGGCGGGCGTCCAGAGGCCCGTCCGCGGGTGCCGGTATGGTCATCCGGCGGGTCCGTGAGGGCTTCCCGCGGGTGCCGGTACAGGGTCAGCCGGCCAGACCGAGATCGCGGATGAGTTTGGCGACGTGGCCGGTCGCCCGGACGTTGTAAAGCGCTTTCTCGATCTTTCCGTCGGCGCCCACGACGAAGGTCGACCGGATCACACCGAGGGTCTTCTTGCCGTACAGCGTCTTCTCGCCGTAGGCGCCGTAGGCCGTGAGCGTCGCCCGGTCCGGGTCGGACAGCAACGGGAAGGTGAGCCCCTCGTTGTCACGGAACTTCGCCAGCTTCGCCGGCTTGTCCGGGGAGATGCCCAGCACGTCGATCCCGGCGCCGTTGAGCTGCACGAGGCTGTCCCGGAAGTCGCAGGCCTGCTTGGTACAGCCGGGCGTGGAGGCAGCCGGGTAGAAGTACACGACCACCGCTCGCCCCCGGTAGGCGGCGAGCGACACATCCGTGCCGTCGGCGTCGGGCAAGGTGAAATCCGGGGCGGTGTCACCAGGGGTGAGACGGGCAGCGGCGGCAGTCTCGGTCATGGCCGGAAAGTTAGTCCGACGGCCGCCCTGTCGCAAACCCGCCCCCTGGCACATGCCCTGGCACATGCCCGTGCGCACGCCGGGGTGGTCGCGTTGCCGGCGCGGAACGGACGGCGAGCGGCTCGACCCCCGCCGCCGTCGCCACCCCGACGAACGCAGTCGGATCCACCTGGTCGGCGGCCCATCGGCGCAGCTCGTTCACGATCAATGCGGAAAGGTCGACTCCGGCGTCGGCGTCCGCGTCGGCGAAGACCATGGGGTCGATCGCGACGTCCATGATGACCAGGAAGGTGCGGCCGTCACCGACGATACGGCCGCAACCCACCGCGCGGCCCGGTTCCTCGACGGCCTCCACGCACAGCCCGGCCAGACTGCCGGCAAGGGCGTCCGCCGCGGCTTCGGGCCCGGGGTCGGGCAGGCCGCCGGCGGTGCGCAGTCGGCGCAGCTCCGCCACATCGGGCATCCGGTGGACGACCACGAACCCACCGACGGACAGCGACAGTGACCGCGAGGTGGGCTGGCCGCCGGTCGTCGTTCCCGGTATCGGTTCGATGAGCGCCGGATGGATGGACGTCGGGCCGGGTCGGACCCCAACCACGAGCGTGTCAAACGCCGTGTGCCTGCGGCCGTCGGGACCAGGCGGGCGCGGTATCCGGCCGGCTCGGCTGATCCGCAGCGGCGGGCCGGCGGCCAGGTCCGTCAGCAGTTCGTCGGCGTCGAGCAGGCGTTCGAGCTGGACCGGTGCGCCGAGTTCGCTCGTCGGGCTGGCGCGGTCCTGCCCGAGTAGCAGCAACGTTCCACCCGGGATGATCGTGTTCACCGCATCACACAGAACCGCGCGTCGCTCGCTGGGCGGCAGGTGAAGGTAGCAGATGGTGACAAGGTTGTAGGACTTGGGCCTCGGTGTCCAGCCCAGGACGTCGGCGTGGATCCAGTCCGGCGTCACGTCGAACCGGCGGGACAGTTCCCGTGCCTTGCGGATCGCGACATCGGAGAAGTCCAGACCCGTGACCCGCCAGCCCTGCGTGGCAAGCCAGACTGCGTTGCGGCCCACCCCGCAGGCCAGATCGAGGGCCCGGCCCGGGTGCAGGCCGGCGAGTTGTTCGATCACGACCGGGTTCGGCTCGGCGGTCCAGCGCAGGCCGGTTCCGGCGTGCCGGCGGTCCCACTGGGCGGCGTCCACAGCCGCTATCTCACCTCGTGCGGCCGTGGACTGCCGGGCTCAAGGGTGTGTGAGGGCGGTTCTTTTCGCACACCCGGAGGCCCTCAGGGACTCTCAGCCGTCCCGCACCC
>NZ_CAUVXO010000350.1:0-2060 GCF_963555865.1 Protofrankia sp. Cr1 | reverse complement strand
GTTACCGGGCGGCACCGGCTACCGCGGCGGTGAAGCCGTCCACCGTCAGGGCCTGCGCGGCAAGCTGACTGCCGTTGACGAACACGGTCGGGGTGCCGTTCACGCCGCGCTTGGACGCATCATCCTCCACCTTCGCGACATAACCGTTGTATGTGCCGTTGTTCACGGCGTCGGTGAATGTCGCGGATGTCAGCCCGACCTTGCCGCCGAGTTCGGTCAATGTGGTGTTGGTGAAGCCGCCGGTTCTCTCGGGTGGCTGATTGGCATAGAGAACGTCGTGGTATTCTTTGAACCTGCTTTCCTGGGCGGCGGCTGCGGCGGCGTTCGCGGCCCGTACCGACTCCGGCCCCAGAAAGGACATCATGTGATAGACGGCCTTGATTTTTCCGGCGTCAATCAGTTGCTGGACGGTGGGGCCAAGCGATGTTTCGAGATTTTCGCAGATGGGGCACTGGAAGTCCTCGTAGAAGTCGACGGTGACCGGGGCCTTCGCCGTTCCGACGACGATCCCGTTGTCGCTCCCGGTCGCGTTCGCCGGCAGCACGACGGGTGTGGCGCCCGTCCGACTGCTCTGGACGGCGAAGCCGATCACGCCGACCAACGCGAGCACAGCCACGGCAACCGACGCGATGATGATGCGCTGGCGCCGCCGCGCATGCGCGGCCTCGGCGGCTCGGGCCGCGGCGGCCTTTTCCCGTCGGGCCTCATCACGACCCGCAGGCCGCCGTCCGGCCGGGGCGTCTTTCGGTCCGTCCTTGCCTGAAGTGGCGTTCATCGATTCTCCTGGAACGGTCGGTCGAGGAGACGGTCGAGGGTCAGTACGCTGTGCGGCCAGCGCACCAACAGGCCGCTCGCGACGAGGAGCAGACTGTCCCGCACGATTTCCTCGGTGTAGTGGGTGGGCGCGTCCGCGGTAAGGTCGCCGCCGGCTGAGAAACAGCCGCATTCGATGTGCAGCCCGCGTGCTGCCGCGGCCGTGATCGCTGCGATATAAGTGGCGAGCAGCAGGGTGGACACGACAGCGCCCACCCGCACGGCCAGGCCCACGAGCAGCAGCAGGCCGAGCGCGATCTCCACAAACGGGACGGCGTACGCGACCGGATGGACGAATGATTCAGGCAGAATGCGGAAGGCCCGGACCGACCGCACCATTCCCTGCGGATCACCGATCTTGAGGATACCGGCGGCGAGCCAGATCGCGGCCAGACCGAACCGCAGCACGGTCGCGAGGGTCCGCGCCATCCGTGGGCCGGTAACCCACGCCTGAAGCGGTCTCCTGCCGGCTGCGGCGGTACCGGGAATGTCCACAGGGCTGTCCGCTGTCCGTTCCCATTTCACGGGGTCACGTGTTTCATGGCGTCACGTCGTCTTTCCGGTGTTGACCAGGAGCGGCAGGTCATGGACATAGTCGGCGACCTGGGTTCCGGCCAGATACAGGACCGTGGCCTTGTCGTTCTTGGTGAATGCTATGACTTGCGTCCCATGGGTAACGGTATAGCTGCCATTTGGCTGGCGGACCGGTTCCTCGAGCGGGATACCGAGAGCGTCCGCCTGCGCGTGCACCTGCGTCAAGGTGCCGCGGACGCCCATGAAGGACGGGTCGAACTGGTTCAGCCATTGACCCAGGACGCCGCCGGTGTCGCGGTCGGGGTCGGTGGTGACGAACACCGTCGCCACCTGTGCGCGTACCGCGGTCGGCACCACGTTGAGCGCCGCTGCGATGTCAGCCATCGTCGTCGGGCAGACGTCGGGGCAGTGGGTATAGCCGAAGAACACCAGCGTGACCTTCCCCGCCGTCCGCGAGCGCAGGTCGAACGGGGCTCCGGCGGTGTCTGTCAGGTTCATGGCCGGCTTGTCGATCGGCTGCGGGACCGCTGTTCCACGCAGCCCGGTGGACGCCCCGGAGTCGTCCATGATGGTGACCGCTGACTCGCTACCCGCGGAGCAGCCGGCAGTGACGAGTACAAACGCGGTCAGCGGCACGGCGGCCAGCAGCCGGCGTCGGCGCGCGAGTGGAAAGGATAGTTGCATAACTCCTCGTGGTGAGTGGGCGTCGCACG
>NZ_CAUVXO010000349.1:0-5453 GCF_963555865.1 Protofrankia sp. Cr1 | reverse complement strand
AAAGGTGTACCCGGCCCATCATCATCCAGACTTATCGGATGAGTCACCACCAACACGAACAAGACGTCCTCTAAGAGGGAATTTTATCTACATTGATGGCGGTTCGCTGGATTCGCTCCTCGGCATGCCGAAGCGGTTCTCGGCGGGTGTGATCGGATTCGCAGGCTTTCGTGCCGGGTGGGACGGGCTGTGCATCGCCGTGTCCGTCCCGGAGAATCCCGTTTCATCTAGCAATGTATTACGCCATCCCCATCGCCGATAGCGGATCGTCATGAACATGGCCGAGCAAGGATCGTACCTCGGAGATTTGTCCGATACACGGTGAAAGACCGGTCGGAAATTCGGGATCAAACATCCTCTAAACGCCATTGCACCGACAACACGTTGGGAATCACTCAATGTCATGAATTGTTGCTCGGAAAGGCTCAGTCGTGACACGAAGTCACCGCTGTGGCGACGGAAGCGAAGGGTAGCGCGTGAGGACGGCCCGGCGGTGCGGTGTTCTGATCATCACGCGGCTGCTTTCGGTATGTGAACACGACGGTCCGGTTTCTGCCGGCGGCCGGTTATCGGGAGCCGATCGGCGGACGATAGGTGGCCCATACGCTGGTGTTGGTAGGCATAGCCATCATGAAGAACCAGGAGACCCGTGGGAATGACATGGATGACACCGTTTCCGCCGCGCGGTGGCGGCGGCGGTCCCTGCTTGGCGCGCTCGTAACCGCGCCGGTGGCCGCCGGAGGGGTGCTGGCCGCCTGCGGCAACAGCCCCGGCACCGCCCACGCCGCTGGCACCGCCCCGGCCACGCCCGAGACGTCCGGGCGTGATCAGATCCCGCCGGACACCCTGCCCGGCGGGGGCTACGACCGGTACGTCGCGAAGCTGGCCGCGCAGGGCAAGTTCTCCGGCGTGGTGCTGCTGTCGCACCGGGGCCGGACCGTGCTGTCGCGCAGCTACGGTATGGCCGACCAGGAGAAGGGGATCCGCAACCACGAGGGCGTCGCGTTCAGCCTCAGCTCGGCGGGCAAGCCGTTCGGCGCGGTGGCCATCCTGCAGTTGGTGCAGGCAGGCAAGGTGCAGCTCACGGACACGGTGGGCACCCACCTGACGGGCTTCGCCAAGGAGATCGCCGACCAGGTGACCATCCACCACATGCTCTGCGGCACCTCCGGGCTGAACAGCCCGGAGGAGGACCCGCATCGCGTCTTCACCAGCCGGGAGGAGGCGCACGAGTACTACGAGCAGTTGGCCCGGCAGGCGAAGCGGGTGGCCGCGCCGGGCACTGGCGACGACGGCCACGCCGGCGCCGACATCACCATCCCCGCGCTGATCGTGGAGGCCGTGACCGGCACGACATACTGGGACTATGTGCAGGAACACATCTTCGGGCGGGCCGGCATGACCGGCACGGGGTTCTACACCAGGCCGCAGTGGCTGACCGACGAGCACATCGCGCACCCGTACATGCTGCTGGCCGACGGCGGCCAAGTGGACGCGGTCCGCAATCTAGACAAGAGCACCCCGAACCCGGAGGAGCCGGGCAAGAACCCCGGCCGCGGATTCATCGACGCCCCCGGGGACGGCGGCTTCGCGACCGCGCCAGATCTGGTCCGGTTCGCGCACGCGCTGCGCGACGGCACGCTGCTGGGCCGGCCCTACGCCGATGTGCTCACCGGGGCCAAGGTTCCCCATGCGCAGGCCCGCAACGGCCAGGCACCTCCTACCCGCGTGTCGTTCGGGGCGTACCACATGCCGGTCTCGATCACCAACGGCCAGTGGGTGTTCGGGCGCGCCGGCGCCGGCCCCGGCCTAGCCGCCAGCTGGAACATCTACCCGGACACCGACTGGGTCGGCGTCCTCCTCAGCAACTACGACGACCTGCCGCTGCAGGAGATCACCCAGCAGGAGGTACAGGCCGTCACCGGCCAGCACTGACACGCGGCCACGGCCTGGCCGACCCGGAGAAAAAGGGATCTCCTGACGTTCTCGCCGGAGCCGGGCCTGAGCGGAGGTCGGACCATACCCGGCCGATATGCGGTGCCAGGGACACTGGGCGGATGCGGGTGTTGCTGGTTGAGGACGAGCAGCCGCTGGCCTCCTATATCGCGGCCGGGCTGCGCAAGCACGGCTGCGTCGTGGACGTGGCCCACGACGGTCAGCGGGCCCTCGACAAATGCGACGTCACTCCGTACGACGTGGTGGTCCTGGACCGGGACCTTCCGGTGGTGCACGGCGACACCGTGTGCCGGCGGCTGGCGCAGCGCGGCGCCGCCCGGGTGTTGATGCTCACCGCGTCCGGTGCCGTGTCGGACCGGGTGGACGGGCTGGCCCTGGGCGCCGACGACTACCTGGGCAAGCCGTTCGCGTTCTCCGAGCTGGTCGCCCGGGTACGGGCGCTGGCCCGGCGCAGCACCCCGGCCAGCCCGCCGGTGCTGCGCGCCCGGGACGTCGAACTCGATCCGTCGCGGCGGACCGCCGAACGGGGTGGCCGGCTGCTGTCGCTGACCCCGAAGGAGCTCGGGGTACTGGAACGCCTGCTCGCCGCCGACGGTGCCGTGGTGAGCGCCGAAACGCTGCTGGACAAGGTGTGGGACGAGCACGCCGACCCGTTCACCAACGCCGTGCGGATCACCGTCAGCACCCTGCGCCGTAAGCTCGGTGATCCACCGCTGATCGAAACGGTGACCGGCGCCGGGTACCGGATCGCCCCATGACCCGGGGCCTGACCGCCCGCGGCCGGCTCACCCTGGTGTACACCGCCCTGGTGCTGGCCGCCGGGTTCCTGCTCCTGGCGCTGACGTACTACCTGCTGCTGCAGAGCAGCCTGCGGCTGCCTTCCACGGCGTCAGACCCCCACATCGGTGTGCGGCTGCGCGGGGAGGCAATTTCCGCGCTGCTGGCCCGGGCCGCGTTGGCGCTGCTGGTGGTGACCGCCCTGGCCGGGCTGACCGGCTGGCTGGTGGCCGGGCGGATACTGCGGCCGATCCGGACGATCTCCGGTACGGCGAACCGGCTGTCCGCCGAGAACCTGTCCGACCGGGTACCCGTGGGTCGGCCCGGCGACGAGATCGCCACGTTGGCCACCATTATCAACAGCATGCTGGACCGCATCCAGCACGGCATTGCCGAACGCGACCAGGTCCTGGACAGCCAGCGCCTGTTCGTCGCCAACGCCGCGCACGAACTACGCACCCCGCTCACCACCATGCGCACTGCCATCGACGTCACCCTCGACGGCGAACCCGACCGGGCCGAACTCGTCGCGATGGCCGGCGACATTGCCGCCGCCGTCGAATCCAGCCAGCGGACCCTGGACGGGCTCCTGGTTCTGGCCCGCAGCCAGGCCGGCCCGCCCCGCCGGACGCCCGTGGACCTAGCCGCGGTCGCCGCAGCCGCGGTCGCCGCCGCCGACCGGGCGGCGAACGGGGCCGTCACCTTCCACACCGACCTACGACCGGCGCCGGCCAACGGCGAGCTGGTGCTGCTGGAACGGATGGCCGGTAACCTGGTCGAGAACGCGCTGCGCTACAACCACACCGGCGGAAACGTCACGGTGACCTCCGGCACCGCGGACGGGCGCGCGTTCCTGCGGGTGGTCAACACCGGCCGGCCAGTCACACCGGACGAGGAACGACGGCTGTTCGAGCCGTTCGTCCGAGGCGCCGTCGACGGCACCCGTGGGGCCGGCCTCGGCCTCTCCATCGTCCGGGCGGTCGTCGACGCGCACGACGGAGAGATCTCCAGCACGGCCCGGCCGACCGGCGGCATGGACATCGCCGTACACCTACCGCCGGCCCGTCCGGTCACCACCGACGCATGACCGACGCTGATCGCGGTACTTCCTTGCCGATGAAAGCTCGCTTATGCCGGGAGGCGCATGGGTTGGATCGTGTGATCGACGTGCAGATCAATCGCTCTTAGTAGTTTTCGAGTTGGCGCGTCCCGGTGGAGGACTTTGGCGATGTAAGCGATTTTCGATCTTGAGAGCGGCGCCGATTGTTGGGTGGTGTCGCCGCACCGGCGGGCGTCGGGCGGTGCGGCGCTGGCCGAGTAGGTTCGGGGTGTCGACGGGCCGAGTGCCGGCGACCGTCGTGCGCCGCCACGCGTGGGGGTGACGTCCGTGCAGGCCAGCGGCCTTCATCAGCCGCCCGACGCGCTTGTGGGCGACGCGCACGTTCTTGCTTCGATTCGACGACGGCACGCGACGGCCCAACCGACCACGCCCGCATGTTCGACGCGGGCGCCGAGGCGAACGGGTCGAATGGGCTCGCCGCGTGGCCGAGATCGAGGAGAAGCACGGCACCCGGGTCGAGATTCGGTCGGTCCGGCTGCAGCTGTTTGAGGTGCCTGCCCTGGAACTACCGCTTGACGTGCGGCGCGGCCCGGGGCCGGCACCCGTTGCTCGCGTATCGGATTGTCCACGCGAGTGCCTTCGGGAGCGTGCGGTGTGCGTACTGCGGCGACCAAGCCATACTGGTCGCGGCGAAGGAGCCGCTCGGGTGCCGCGTCTGCCTGCCGACCTGGGCGGTGGTCCCCGCTGGCCGGTGATCCGTGAGGCGTCGACCGAGCCGCCTTGTCAGCCCCGAACCGTCAGACCAGTCCCGTGTGGCGGCGCCTCGGTCGCGGTGCGGGGATAGGAGTGGAGGACCGATGGTGCCTTTGACCGGTCGATGGCGCATCGTGGAGATGGACCTGTGGGACCGCGACGCCATCGATCTCGTCGAACCCGGTTTCGTCGAGTTCGTCGACGACGGCACCGGTCAGTTCGGCTTCGTCGTCGTCCGTGGCTGGATGGACTGGCGGAGCACCGAACGCGACGGGCGCACCGCAGTCGAGTTCAGCTGGGACGGCGACGATGAGGGCGACGCGGTCAGTGGGCGCGGCTGGGCCACGCTGGTCGACGACGCAAACCTCGAGGGGCACGTGTTCTTCCATATGGGAGACGACTCGGGTTTCAGGGCGGAGCCCGTGCCCCGTGACGAACGGCGAGACGGACGATAGCGAATACCGGTACCACGGGTTTCTCCCCATCGACCGGCCGTTGGATGATCGTCAGCAGGCCGAGGTGCGTTCACCGTCTACCCGGGAGGATCACGGCCCACCCGTTTCCGTCGGCGAGTACCACCTGGACCGCCGGCGAGAGTCTCTTGTGCTCGACGGGCATTCCCCACCCATCGCGCGGGAGGGTGGCCGATCTTCTCGATGCCGCAGCATGTCGTCGGGCCGGCCGTGAGCGTTAGGCGACCGTCACATGCCGCCAGCCGCCTCGCGAAATGAGGACTCGTGGCGAACGCCACCAGTGAGCCTTTCCGCGCAACGATCGGTTGCTCTGCGTGAGCATCGCAGGCCGTAGTCGGCGGGGGCGGTCCGAGGGGGCGGTGCAAGGAGAAACGCGGGACCCCGGTAGAAGTCTGCTCCGACCAAGGATCAGCTTCAGGGCGGGTCCCGCGCGT